>NZ_JACJUP010000105.1:0-10195 GCF_014748295.1 Planktothrix sp. FACHB-1355
TAACCCCTAACCCCAAACGATTGGATTATTTATCTCAATAATTTAAATATTCAACCAGCCGCAACAAAATTTCACGGTTGTGTTTACCCGTCGAGGTATACTCGAACTTAGTCCTGGGCACAGTCGGAAGAAGAGTCACTAAATTAGAGATTTTGTCAAGAAGTTTTTTAGAATTATTTGCAATAATGAACTGAGAACTCTTGACAATAAGATGGGTCATCACCTCATACCAGAGAAAGGAAAGCCTTGGAGCCGACGACAAATTTTGCAACTGGGATTGGCAGGCGGTATCGGTGTAACAGGTGCGGCGATCGCACTTTCTACCCTGATGCCAAAACGAACATCACAGGTAAAGATACCGCCAATCCCGAACGATACGCCTAACTTTGGCAACGGCATCAACCCGATGTTACTGCTGCGGGATTTCGACTACGGCACCGTCAAGCGAGAGAACGGACGCACGATCAGAGAATTTCGCCTCACTGCCAGTAATTCCACGCTGCAATTGAATAGCGCTGTCACTTTTAATACCTGGAATGTGAACAATCGCGTGCCTGGGCCAACACTGCGAGCCAGGGAAGGCGATCGCGTGCGAGTCCTCTTCTATAACAAAGGCGGACATTCCCACTCCCTGCACTTTCACGGCACCCACCCTTCCGAGATGGATGGAGTCAAACCGATCGCCAACGGTAAAGCCACAATTTACGAATTCGACGCCCAACCCTACGGCGTCCACCTTTACCACTGCCACGTCGAACCGGTGACTCGTCACATCGGCAAAGGACTCTACGGTATGTTTATCGTCGATCCGCCGCGTCCGCGTCCGCCCGCTGATGAAATGGTGCTAATAATGGCAGGTTACGACATAAATGACGACAACCGCAACGAACTTTATGCTTTTAATGGCTTGCCGCACTATTATATGCACCATACCATTCCCATTTACACAAACCAGTTGGTGCGATTGTACGTCCTCAACATGATTGAGTTTGAAGCTGCTGTCACCTTTCACCTGCACGCGAACTTCTTTGATGTCTACCGCAGCGGGATGTCTCTAACTCCCAGCGAAACAACCGACGTGATTACGATGGGTATAGCTGAGCGTCACATTCTAGAATTCACCTACCGGTATCCGGGGAAATATATGTTTCATCCCCACCAGGATCAGATCGCCCAAGCCGGTTGTATGGGTCAGTTTGAAGCGATGGGCTAGGGGTTAGGGGTTAGGGGTTAGGGGTTAGGGGTTAGGGGTTAGGGCGTCGGGGAAGAGGGAGGAGGAGGAATTTTTGAATGATTGACTTTCCCTAATCCCTAATCCCTAACCCCTAACCCCTAACCTAACCCCTTTTTGACTTTTGACTTCCCCTAGTTGGTGAATAATTTGCAATTTACTTGACAAAAATTCTCACTAGCTGCAAGATAGTTAATTTGATAGCTTCAACAGAATACCGTTGCAAAACTCGGTTTAGAGGGCAGGTCATCGAACCAAATTCAAGGGTGCCTGCCAGTAATACCCGCTTAAAATTTTGGGAATTAAGATGATGTTTCCTTTTCGTTCTCTGTCACTTGCAATTTCGATCGCCTGCCTAGTTGCCCTCGCGTCCTGTGGCGGTACTCAAAACACAGAGAGTACCTCAACACCCGCCCCCACCGCCAGTCCCGCTGCTGCCACCGCCACTCCGGCAGCGACAGAGGTTACCAGCCACAACATGAGCGGCAGCAAGCCGAAAATCAACATCAATTCGGCAATTTTGTCAGAATTAGATAAATTAGAAGCTAAATTGGGCGTTCCAGCATTATCCAACAAAATTCAAGCCAGTCGTCCCTACGGCAGCGCTGAAGAACTGGTATCCAAAAAAGTAATTACCCAGGAACAGTTTGACCAAGTTAAAGATATGGTGACGATCGAAGATGTCGTCCTCACCGGTGAAGCCAAAGATGTTGACTATATGACCAAACTAGGCTTAATGAAAGGACATCTTTTAGTTGCCAAAGAACTGCTGGATGTGCAACAACCAAAACAAGCCGAACCTCACATCGGTCACCCGGTAGAAGAAATTTACGTTGATGTGGAAGAGCAACTGAACGAGCGCAAAGTTAAAGAATTCAAAACAACCCTCATAAGTTTGCAGGATTTAGTCAAATCCAAGCCAAAAGACGCCAAAATAGCCACAGAGTTTGGTACTTCTATGCAGGCGGTGGATGCGGCGATCGCAGGAATACCCGAAACACAAAGAAAATCGCCAGATTTTGTGCTAAAGGTAATTAACGGATTGCTGGATGCAGCTAACTCAGAGTACGGGGCAGCGATCGCAAATGGCAAAGTGTCTGCGGCAATTGAGTATCAAGACTCTCGCGGTTTTGTAATCTACGCCAACACTCTTTATCAGTCGATCGCCGATAAAATGGCTAAAGAACATCCCCAAGAACATCAGGCGATCGAAACCAGTATGGCCGAACTCATCAAAGCTTGGCCCTCCGCTACCGCGCCAGCCGCACCCGTGCTAACACCAGCGCAAGTGTCCCAGCTGATTAAGACAATTGAGCAGAACACTCAAAAAGTCACAACAAGTGCGTCATAGGTAATGGGTAATGGGAGCGAAAATAATTCCCATTACTCCATCCCCAATTCCCAATTCCAATCACTAAGACCCAACAGAATGAGAGAACTCGACAACAAAAAGGCGACCGACATCCTCAATAAAATCATGGAATTTGAACTGGCAGGAGTAGTGCGTTATACTCACTACTCCCTGATGGTAACAGGCCCCAACCGAATTCCGATTGTAAATTTTTTCAAGTTGCAGGCGACCGAATCCTTAACTCATGCCCAACAAGTAGGAGAAATTCTCACAGGTTTAGAGGGGCACCCTACCCTGCGAATCGCTCCTATTGAAGAAACATACAAACATTCCGTGCGAGATATATTGGAGGAAAGCTTAGCTCACGAAAAGAAAGCTTTAGACCTTTATAAAGCTCTTCTAGATACAGTTGAGAATGCCAGCATTTACCTGGAGGAATTTGCCCGCACGATGATTGGTACAGAAGAAATGCACAACATAGAAATAAAAAAGATGTTACGAGATTTTAGTTAATAGACATTAGTCATTAGTCATTAGTTAGCGGTAATTAGTTAGTTTTTGACTTTTGGCTTTTAACTTTTAACTTTTAACTTTTGACTGAGTGACTTTTGACTTTTGACTTACTATGGATTTTAGTTCAGCTTTACCCACATTTATCATTACCCTGCGAGAAGGGGTTGAAGCCGCTTTAGTAGTCGGAATTGTCCTAGCTTTACTCAAAAAAGCAAAACGAACCAAACTCAACCCGTGGGTTTATGCCGGTGTCGTGGTCGGACTTCTAGCCAGTGCGCTAGTAGGCATACTATTTGGCTGGATAATTCAATTCCTGGGCACATCAAATCAGCAGTATACTCCTGTCATAGAGCCACTGCTAGAGGCTGTTTTTGGTGTCGCGGCGATCGTCATGCTCAGCTGGATGCTGATTTGGATGACCCAGCAAGCGCGTACCCTCAAAGCGCAAGTCGAGGGAGCTGTCGCTAGTGCCCTCAAAGACGACGCCGCAGCCGGTTGGGGCGTTTTTAGCTTAATTTTAATCGCCGTGTTGCGAGAAGGCTTTGAAACAGTTCTGTTTATAGTTGCCAAATTTCAACAAGGTTCGATCCCAGCTATTGGCGCACTTAGCGGCATAGCAGTAGCTGCTGGTATTGGCGTGCTTCTTTTTAAATGGGGCATCAAGATCGACATCCGCCGCTTCTTCCAGATTATGGGAGTTTTATTACTCCTAATTGTGGCAGGTTTAGTAGTTTCATCAATGGGAGATTTTGACGAAGCCGTGAGAAGTCTGTCACAGATGAATCGCGAGTCAGAATCTCTATGTTTTTACTACGAAAGGTTTGCCAAAAACCCCTCCTGCATTCTGGGGCCAATGGTTTGGAATGCTACCCAAGTTCTGCCACAAGACAAATTCCCCGGCATTATCCTGCACACCTTGTTCGGCTATCCTGACAAGCTGTACATCGTGCAAGCAGTGGGTTATTTGCTGTTTTTAATTACGATTGGCGGTATTTACTTCCGCAGTTTGGGAAGCAAAAATCCAGTATCTACCAGAAATGGCAATATCCCTTCATCAGCTGCTGAAAAATCCATCCGTTCTTAAAAAGTAGGGTGGGTATTGCCCACCACATTTAAGAGCAATAAAAGTAGGTGGGCAATGCCCACCCTACTAAACTTAAGCTCTGTCTATCATTCCTTTAGCTCTGTCTTTGAGGTCTTCCTTCGCGTGCATAGCAGCTGCTTGCTCCTGCTTCATCTGACCTTCTACTTTGTCTTTGGGGTTGCCAGTAACTTCGCTCATGGCTTCTTGAACTTTGCCTTCAATATTTTTGGCAACTGCATTTAAACGATCTTCAACGCTCATATTAAACTCCTTGACAAAATTGAGTGACTATTTACCAAAAAGCTGGTTATTTTTCAAGCTCTTCTGTAGCCTAGTATGATATTTTTATTTGGCAAACAGGCTCTTTCGCTGGAAGGATTTAAATAGCGATCGCACTCAATCAAAACTGCATCAAAAATTCTAACTTTAGCCTGATGCACAAAAGAGAGAAGTAGGAAAAAACCCGGTTTTTAAGAAAAACCGGGTTTATGGCGGAGTTCCACCCATCTTGCGTCAATTTGGCGGACTGCTAGGGATTAGTTTTGTGCAATGAAGAATCAGTTTTCTTCCTGATACCCTAGTCTCCAGCCTCTTTTGACTTTTGACTTTTGACTTTTCTACAGACCCAGCTGGTTACCGCGCTTATACTGCATATATGCGGCGACAAACAGCCCAGCCAGGGTCACGAGTACCAAGCCGAGCACAATTCCGGAAAGTAGGGGTTCTACCACGTCAGATCTCCTTGAATGTTAAAGTTTATTACCTCTTATTCATACTACTACTAGGGATAACCGCGACAAGAAGCAATCCAGTAAGATGTTAAAACTTGCTTAGGTCTTGCCAGTTAAGGCGGTTGAACTCTGTGGGGCAAGATATTCTCCCTTCTCTCGGCTTGCCTGGATTGTCTAGAAATTTTAAGCTATGTATATGAATAAAAATTTCTTTGTACTTTCTCATCGTGCTGGGCAACCATGTGGAAAAGCAGGTAACTAAACTAGAAGCGGCGATCGGGCAGCTTACCTTGATGGCTCTAGCAGTGGTGCTGGCAGTCCTCGTGTTTATGGTCGCCTATCATCAGTGGCAGATATCCGATCCTTATGTCAAGAATGTTTTATCTCTGAAAGGCGATGGAATTCGCGGTCATGCTATCTTCCAAATGAACTGTGCTGGATGTCACGGGTTGCAGGCAGATGGTAGAGTTGGCCCAAGCTTGCAAGGTGTCTCCAAGCACAAATCTCCAGTTGGTCTGATTCACCAAGTCACAAGCGGCGACACACCACCCATGCCACAATTCCAACCCAGCCCGCAAGAAATGGCAGACTTGCTCAGCTATTTAAAGCAATTGTAGTCAAGCGATCGGTCATCCGATGCAAGGATTTTGGATTTTGGATTGGCTGGGCATTAAAAGGACGGCTCTTGAATTTCGGAAAAATTTTTTGATGATTTGCCTTGAAATGCAACTTATCTAATCGTAGGGCGGGTTAGGCACAGGCGATCTAAAAGTCAAAAGTCAAAAGTCAAAAGTCAAAAATAGGAATTTCTTCCCTCTTCCCTCTGCCTTTCCCTCTCCCCTCTTCCCTCTTCCCTCTTCCCTTTTCCCTAACCCCGACGCCCTAACCCCTAATCCCTAACCCCTTTTAACTAAATTGCTGAGCATAAAAACGCGCATAGCGCAACCCCGCTGCCAACAATTCCTCGTGAGTTCCCGATTCCACTATTTGCCCCTGCTCCAATACTAAAATTCGATCGGCTCTTCGCACAGTAGCCAATCTATGGGCGATAATAAAAACAGTTCGGTCTTTCATTATTCGTTCCAGGGCTTCCTGTACTAAAGCTTCCGATTCCGAATCCAACGCGGAAGTCGCTTCGTCGAGGATGAGGATTCTGGGATTGTGCAACACAGCGCGTGCGATCGCGATCCGTTGGCGCTGTCCTCCCGATAAGTTTACACCCCTTTCTCCTACCCAAGTTTGATATCCTTGCGTTAACTGGGTAACAAATTGGTGTGCGTTGGCGATTTCCGCCGCAGCTTGCACATCTTTGAGGTCGAAATCGGTTTGACCGAACGCGATATTTTGTGCGATCGTACCGGAAAACAGAATCGTTTCTTGGGGAACTATACCGATTTGTCGGCGCAAACTTTTTAGCGTCACATTCTGGATATCGATACCGTCGATGAAAATTTCGCCGACTTGGGGGTCGTAAAAGCGCGGTAACAAGTTGAGGAGAGTAGTTTTACCCGCACCCGAAGCGCCAACTAATGCGATCGTTTCTCCCGGAGTTACCAACAAATTCATATTTTGCAGAACAGGTTTATCCGGTGAGTAAGCAAAGTCGATCTGGCGATATTCTACTTTTCCAGTCACGGGAGGAAGTTCGACAGCATCCGACTTTTCCACAACTGAAGGTTGAATTATCAATAATTCAAAAATGCGATCGCTAGACGCCTGACCTTGTTTAAACTCATTATAATTGCTCGTTAACAGCGAAATCGGATCGATTAATAATGCCACTGCTGCTACATAACTAACAAATTCCGCGCCAGTCAAATTCCCTTGAGAAATTTGCCATCCTCCCAGGAAAAATAGCAAGATAACGCACATTGCTTCCAAAAAACCGACTACCACAAACTGAATTGCTTTCAGCCGTTCTGCCAAATATTTCGCCTGTCGGTTATGTTCGGCTTCTTGTGCAAATCGTTTCACTTCATATTCCTCAGCCGCGAAAGCTTGCACGAGGCGAATCCCGCTGAAAACTTCTGTCAGCAAAGCGGATAAATTGGAAATGCGATTTTGACTGCGGCGAGAAACGGTGAGAAGTTTTTCGCCAAACCAGCCAATCAATAATGCCATCAGCGGTGCTAAAATAAAAGTTGCCAGCGTTAGTTGCCAGTTGAGATAAACCATGTATCCCAACACAACTATTAATTGCAATACGCAGGGCACAAATTGGTGAAAAACTTTGTTGACAACTTCGCCAATTCTATCGATATCTTCCGTGAGACGATAGGATAAATCCCCGGTTTTAGCAGTTTCAAAATAACTGAGATTGAGACGCTGCAAATGTGCGTAAACTTGCTTGCGGAGGTCGAGGGCAATTTTCAAAGCAGCTTTCGCCATCAGAGAATCTTGAGAGTATTGCACAATTCCCCGGATAAAGAAGATTATGGCACTGAATCCGGCGAGTTGTGCGATCGCACCCACATTTCCCTCACCGATGTATCCGGCGATGCGACCCGCCAACCACGCCAGGATCGGCCAGAATACAGTAAATGCTAGCGTACAGCTTAACGCGAGAGCGATCGTTTTCCACTCTTGGCGGATGTAGGGGAGGAGTTGGTAGTAACTAGAACGAGTTTTCAAGGCAATATCCGGGATAAACTGTGCATTGAAATAGGCTATCAGGTTTTAGCACGATTCTTTGTCGCTAAATCGCGTTTGCTCTCTAAAAAAGCAGCTTCTTCAATTTTGATTCTTTCTCGGATAATGCGTTGCAGCCATAATCACAAAAAAGCAGTAGGACGAAAAGCCCTACCGCCAGTTAACCCAAAGGAGAAAACTTGCCCAAACTAAAAACCAATTAATTCTCGCGTTTCTAAACCAGCAAGTTGTTGTGCGAGCGCCAGTCTTGCTTCCAATTTGGCTACAGCAAATTGATTGCGGAGATATTCTAAGTGTGCGATCGCATTCGTCTTTTCCGTATTTAATTGCATCACCAGATCCAGCGCCTTTTGATATTCCTGATTGAATTGCAATAATTGAAAGCGATGCGCCCTGCGTTGAGATTCATTTTTTAGTTTTAAATTAGCCGCCACTAGCATATCCGCTCTGCCTTCAAAAGCATTAATTAGCTGCCGCATAGCAGACAATTCATAATCTATTTCAGCGATTGTTTGGGCGGCTTGGCAAATAGCAAGGGGATAATCACTGAGTTCGATCGACAACACATTTCCTCACAAAAAAAGGCTATGGGAAGAATTTCAAATATCAGATTGCAGATTTCAAATTTACAAAAATTTGCAAAATTATCGATTTGAAATCTTAAATTTGAAATCTGAAATTATTTAAGCGACGAGTTCATGCCGTTGGGAATGGGCGGAAATCTCCGGAATATTGAGAGGCAGTTGCTCAACTTGCGGTAAAGCCGCTTTTTCCAAAACTTCTACTTCAATACGCACAGAAACCAGGTAAGAACCGCCTTTTTCGCCAATAGCTTCGGCAATCAGCTTAGCGAGATCGGGACGCTTAGCGGTGAGAGGCTCTCGCAACGTGCAACGATCCCAGTCTTGCTTGGCGTTCGGATTGAGGCTGAGAATGTAGTGCTTATTCATGGGGCAAAAACCTAAATCCATCCTCTAAAAGGTCGCTAGTGAGCCATTTCCAAGGAAACTGGGCTCGATGACCGTACCCTTATATTATAGTACACTTGTACTGTAAAAGCAACCGCCTGCGATCGCTTTGGCTCGATCGCAGTTTGAGGTAAGAAAGGTAGGGAAAGTAGGGAAGTTGCAGAAATTATCTTTGATATCCGCCATCGCTCGATCGAGCGTAACTGCTTTGTCAAGGCAATTTTGTGAGTTTTTCCCTGTGGCGATCGCACTTTTGGTGTCCCAGCCGATCGGTATTGCAACCTACCCAGGCAGGGATAGAGTAATCTAGATTAGATCTGCAAGTTGAATCTTTCCCAAGCAACCAATTTCATGACTGCAACATACACCCAGCCAAAGCACGAAGTCAAAGACCTTTCCCTTGCCCCCCTCGGAAAACAACGCATAGAATGGGCGGGACGGGAAATGCCCGTGTTGCGCCAAATTCGCGATCGCTTCGCCGCTGAAAAGCCCCTCGCTGGCATTCGCTTAGTCGCCTGCTGCCACGTTACCACCGAGACTGCAAATCTCGCCATTGCACTCAAAGCAGCTGGTGCAGACGCCGTACTGATCGCCAGCAATCCCCTCAGTACCCAAGATGACGTAGCCGCTTGTCTCGTCGCCGAATATGGCATCCCCGTATTCGCGATCAAAGGCGAAGACGCAGAAACCTATGTCCGCCACGTCCAAGTTGCCCTGGATCACCGTCCCAACATCATCATCGATGACGGTTGCGATGTGGTAGCTACTCTGGTAAAAGAACGCCAAGATCAACTTTCCGAAATCATCGGTACTACCGAAGAAACTACTACTGGTATCGTTCGTCTCCGCGCCATGTTCAAAGATGGCGTACTCACCTTCCCCGCCATCAACGTCAACGACGCCGACACCAAACACTTCTTCGATAATCGTTACGGCACCGGTCAATCTACCCTCGATGGTATTATCCGCGCCACCAATATCCTGCTAGCCGGTAAAAATGTTGTCGTCGCCGGATACGGCTGGTGCGGTAAAGGCACCGCCCTCCGCGCACGAGGTCTGGGCGCTAACGTAATTGTGACAGAAATCGATCCGACTAAGGCGATCGAAGCAGTTATGGACGGCTTCCGCGTCATGCCAATGTCAGAAGCCGCACCCCAAGGCGATTTATTTATCACCGTCACCGGCAACAAGCACGTCATTCGCAGCGAACATTTTGACGTGATGAAAGACGGCGCAATTGTTTGCAACTCCGGTCACTTCGATATCGAAATCGACCTCAAAGCGCTTGGTGCCAAAGCCAAAGAAGTCAGAACAGTGCGGAACTTCACTGAAGAATACCGCCTGCAAAACGGTAAATCTGTTATCGTGTTGGGCGAAGGTCGTTTGGTCAACTTAGCAGCCGCAGAAGGACACCCCAGCGCCGTTATGGATATGAGCTTTGCTAACCAAGCTTTAGGTTGCGAATATCTGGTGAAGAACAAAGGCAAACTCGAACCGGGTATCCATTCCATACCAGTCGAAGTTGACAAACAAATTGCACGCTTGAAGTTGCAGGCAATGGGGATTTATATTGATAACCTCACCCCAGATCAAATCGAGTACATGAACTCCTGGACATCCGGAACATAAACAAGTAGTAAGATGTATAGAAACCCGGTTTCTCAGAGA
>NZ_JACJUP010001050.1:0-2490 GCF_014748295.1 Planktothrix sp. FACHB-1355
TTTGACCGGAAAAATCTTGCCCTGTCAGTTCCGCATTGCTGAAGGACACAGGCGGGGCATAGTCGAATGCTTGTGCTGGAAAAGCCCAGCAGCATAGGATGGAAGCTAATAGGAATGCAGCTACTTGCCGGAAAATCATAGAAAAACAGTTGTAATTTGGTAGATTAAGCAGGTTATCTTTCAGATTACTGCATTGTGCTGCCAAAAAATCGGTTGATCGAACAAAGTTTTATCTGCACGCAAGTCATCTGAAGATGCCTGTAATCTCTTTCTTTAGATAGTATTTATCTGGATAAAATTTTATAGCCTTTTTGCCACCAAATCAGATGCTGCGTTCTGGCATTCATAAAGTCATTTGTATCAATTTTATCAGGGTATAGAACGAAGAGAAATAGAAGATTTTTATGTTTTGGGTAAGTCCTGGCTGTCAATCGGGTTTATCGGTCTATTTTTAGCAGTTACTTTGTCGATATTTCATACAAATCGGGTTGATTTGCTGAAATCCTAATTCGCTCCCACATACCCCGATATCAAACTATAGTCTCTCTGCAAGATTCCTGTTGAGTCGAAATATCACAACATCATACTTGTGCTGTAATTTAAAAATTTAACAGCCCTCTCTTAGGTTATAAAATTGACAAGCATAAACTCACACTAGCGGTCTATGTTCTAATTTGATTGACCCGATAAGGTTGAGGATAGATAGATAAAGTTTGAAAGAAGCGCTTACCTCAAGTTTGTAATAGGGAGTCTCAATCATGGTCACTAAATTAGTGAAATCCAGTGTTGTATACGTCGGAATTATCTCTGCAATTTCTGCAATCCCTTTCCTGGGAGGGATGCCTGCTAATGCCCAGACTGGTTCCCCTCAAGTGAATGATTCATTAAACGAAACGAATCAGCAACCAAGTCAGCTAAATCAATCCCCCTCTCAACTCAATCAGCCGCTAAATCAACCTTCTCAAAATACAACCACTACTCCATCTAATGGTACGAGCGGTACGAGCGGCTTTTCAAACAACCAAAATCCGGTTTTAAGTTTGGGCAGTCGGGGAGAAGAAGTTAGACAGGCTCAGACTTTACTGCAACAACAAGGTTTGTATAATGGCCCGATTGATGGTGTGTATGGGTTGCAAACTCGCAATGCTGTGAGAGCATTCCAACGTTCTAAAAACTTGGTTGCGGATGGTGTGATTGGGACTAACACTTGGAGTGTAATGCTCAATCCGCAAAATCAAGCTTCTTCTAATTTCTAAGGGCTTGTTAACTCGAATTCAGTCATTAGTTATCAGTCTTTAGTAGGGACAGGTTAAACCTGTCCCTACTCCTTTATGAGTTTTTCGCTTAGTTAGGGCGGCGTATGCGTGGAAAAGGTTTTGGCAGATGACGGATGACGAATGAAGTTTATGTGTTGTTTTCTTGACTTGAAGCTGATAGACAGGCAAGCTTATTAAACATATAAAGTATAATTGTGGATTGATAAGGATATTTTTAATTGCTTGCTGGTCGCTATGAGTCGTCTGAGTGCTTTTGACCAAGTAAACGGTAACCATAATAAATCTTTAGAGTGCCGTCCGGATGATTATCGCTCCTGGTATCGACGGGGCAATGCGCTGCGTGCGGGGGGGCATCACCATGATGCGATCGCCAGTTATGACAAAGCGATAGAATGCAAATCGGATGACTACCGCGCTTGGTATCAGCGGGGCAATACTCTAGACGATCTTGGCTTTTATGAAGATGCGATCGCTAGTTATAACCAAGCACTACAGTTGAATGCCCATGACTACTGGACTTGGTACTGGCGGGGTCATACGCTCCGTAAACTGGGGCGCTACGAAGAAGCGATCGTCAGTTACGATAAAGCGATTGAGTTGAAACCGGAGGATTACTGGGCATGGTACAATCGCGCTCATGCTCTGCGGGAGGGGAGGCGCTACGAAGAAGCGATCGCCTCTTACGATCGAACTCTCAGTCTAAGACCAAAAGACTATTGGTCGTGGTATTGGCGGGGCGATAGCTTGCGTTTGATGGGTTCCGATGCAGAAGCAATTAGCTGTTACGATAAAGCGTTGCAAATCAGACCAAATGACTATTGGGCATTGTATCGTCGCGGCGATGCGCGGCGGGGTATGGGTCGCTATGAAGATGCGATCGCCTGCTACAACAAAGCGATTGAAATGAATCCTCACAAAGCTGATGCTTGGTTCAGTAAAGCTTGCTGTTGTGCGCTTTTAACTAAGGTAAATTGGGCTATGGAAAGCTTGCAAAGGGCGATCGAACTCGATCGGGATAAATACCTAACTCTAGCGGCAACAAGTTCCTATTTCGATCGGATTAGAGGAAATCAGCGCTTTCAACAATTGCTTCAAGAATAAACTTATTTTGGCTTTTGACATTTTGACTTTTGCCTGTAGCCGATCGAAATAGGAGTTTGTTATCTATGACACTGATTCGTGTACCTAAATCCTGGGAAATTCCCGATCGCTC
>NZ_JACJUP010001051.1:0-2419 GCF_014748295.1 Planktothrix sp. FACHB-1355
TGCTAAGCCGCGTAAGTAAAGCAACGCGAGCAGTTGGGATAAATTGGTAATTAATTGCCACTTCGATCGACAACCAACCAAGCACAAAACTAAACAAAATCTTAATTATGCTAGAGTTCTGGGGACATATTTTTACTGATGGAGGATTTATCCCGCACGGTCATTGCTACCTGTGGAAGCCTGGATTGGTGGGACTCCATATCGCATCAGACTTAGCGATCGCGGTAGCTTATTACTCAATTCCCATTACGCTGCTTTATTTTGTTCGCAAACGGCAAGATTTGCCCTTCAATTGGGTATTTCTGCTGTGTGGGGCATTTATCGTCGCTTGCGGTACAACTCACCTGATGGAAATTTGGACGCTTTGGCATCCCACCTATTGGCTGAGTGGTGCGATCAAAGCCTTCACCGCATTAGTGTCAGCCTACACAGCGATACAGGTAGCGAACTTGATGCCAAAGGCACTCGCTTTACCTTCGGCAGCAAAACTGGAGGTTCTCAACCTCAAACTGGAGGGGGAAATAGCCGATCGCATCCTAGCAGAAGCCGCCCTCAAACAAGCTCGCGACGAGTTAGAAATCAGAGTCAGGGAACGCACCGCACAACTGGAAAAAGCCAATCAGGAATTGAAAAATGAAATTAGCGATCGCAAACTAGCAGAAGTTGCTGTCCAAGAAAGCGAAGCCAGAAACCGGGCTATCCTAGCAGCAATACCAGATTTGATGCTGCGAGTCAAGCCAGATGGCTCCTGTACTAGCTGTTTGCCGCCCAAAGATCCGCCAGCACAAACCTTCCTTCCGATCGAACAGCACCTTTCCGAACTGCTGCCGCCGGAATTGTTGCAAATCCAGTTACAAGCGATCGAACGAGCGCTGGTAACAGGGACATTGCAGGTTTACGAGCATCAAGTTGTCAAATACGGCAAAATTAGCTACGAAGAAGTCCGCATTTCCCCTGCTGGCGAAGAAGAAGCGCTGATTATGGTGCGCGATATTACCGATCGCAAACAAGCAGAAGAAATCCTCGCAAATTACAACCGAATTCTGTCAGCCCAAGTACAGGATCGGACAGCGGAACTAGCCCGAACTAATGCCCAGTTAGAACAAGAAATTGCCGAGCGCAAGCAAATAGAAGCCCAATTACGGAAAAGCGAAGCCAAACTATCAGCTATCTTAGATAACGTTGGTGCCTGCATTTACATCAAAGATTTGCAGGGCAACTATATATATATCAATCATTTAATCGAAGAAGTATTTGGCTTTACCGAAGCCGAAATTATCGGTAGCAACGATTTCAAATTATTCTCAAAACAGACAGCTTCATCCCTCAGACAAAATGACAGAAAGGTGATTGAGAGCGGTGTTGTCCATCGTTTTGAAGAAGTGGGCGAGCTTAACAACGGAGAATATCGTTACTATTTATCTATAAAAGTTCCCTTGAAAAGTGAAGACGGTAGCATCTACGGCATCTGCGGTATTTCCACCGATATTACCGAACTCAAACAAACAGAAGCGGCATTGCGGCAAAGCGAACAAAGAATGGAGGCACTGTTGAGCGCTATGCCCGATGTGATGTTTCGGCAACGGATAGATGGCACTTATCTAGACGTAGCGGGAGACAAAAGCACGATGCTTTTACCTCGCCAAAGTCTCATAGGCGGAAACTTAAAAGATTTACCCATTCCCGAACAAATCAAAGCCGACCTACTAGAACGTTTCCAAGCAGCAGTTGCCACCGGAAAGCTACAAATCTACGAGCATGACCTGCAAAAAGCTGACCGGATACACAGCTACGAAGCACGCATTGTCAAAAGCGGTGCGGATGAAATAGTTTGTATCGTGCGAGATATCACAGAACGCAAACGTTTTACAGCCGCCTTGCAGGAAAGCGAGGAACGCTATCGCACAGTGGTGACAGCAATGGCAGAAGGTATTGTCTTGCAAGATAGGAGCGGTGTTATCCACACCTGTAACGCTAGTGCCAAACGAATTCTCGGCTTGTCCCGCAAGCAAATGATGGGGCGGAGTTCGATCGATCCGCGTTGGCAAGCGATTCGCGAGGACGGTTCGCCTTTTCCAGGTGAGGAACATCCGGCAATGGTAACCCTGCGAACTGGCAAACCTTGCTCAAATGTGGTGATGGGTATCCGCAAGCCAAACGATCGCTTAACCTGGATTTCCATTAATTCTCAACCTCTGCGAAAAACTGGTGAAGTTCTTCCTTATGCAGTTGTAGCTTCGTTTTCCGATATTACCGATCGCAAACAAGCAGAAGAGGAATTACGGTGGAAAGAAACTTTGCTGCGCTCAATGGCTAATGCTTCACCGCTAGCTTTTTATGTAGTCGATAACCGCACCGATAGTATTCTCTACTTCAACCACCGCTTCTGCGAAATTTGGGGAATCGAACATCTGGAAAC
>NZ_JACJUP010001052.1:0-2415 GCF_014748295.1 Planktothrix sp. FACHB-1355
GTACGAGCGATCGCAGCAATATTCCCAACAGCTAGAACAAGCTTTACATGACTTGCAGCAAACCCAATTGCAAATGATTCAAAGCGAAAAAATGTCAGCATTGGGAAACTTAGTTGCTGGTGTCGCACATGAAATTAATAACCCAGTTGGCTTTATTTCCGGCAATTTGAACGGAACTAAATCCTCGGTGCGAGACTTAGTGGAACATTTAAATTTGTATCGCACCCAAGCCTCTGCTGCCGAAATTGCCGACCATGCGGAAGAGATCGATCTAGAATATCTTATTGAAGATGTGACCAAAATTATTGATTCGATGCAATTGGGTTGCGATCGCCTCCGTAACATCAGCACTTCACTCCGCATTTTCTCGCGTTCTGACCAAGATTACAAAGTACCATTTAACCTTCATGAAGGTATTGATAGCACTATTTTAATTCTCAAACATCGTCTCAAAACGAACGAGCAACGTCCGGCAATTAAAGTGATTACCAACTATGGTGATTTACCTCGAATCGAGTGTTTTCCAGGACAAATAAATCAGGTTTTTATGAATATTATTGCGAATGCTATCGATGCTATAGATGAATCAAATATCGGTCGAAGCTTTGCAGAAATCAAAGCCAAACCTAACCTGATTACAATTACTACGTATGCCGAAAAAGAGCAGGTAAAAATCGCGATTGCCGATAATGGTCGGGGAATGTCAGAGGAAGTTAAAAGCAAGATTTTCGACCATTTATTTACTACCAAAGCAGTGGGGAAAGGGACGGGATTGGGATTGGCGATCGCCCGCCAAATCGTCGTGGAAAAACATGGCGGTTCGATCGATTGTGCTTCTCAGCCAGGAGAAGGTACTGCATTTACAATTTATCTGCCAATCAAAACTAAAAATGCGTAATTAGGTGCAGGTAAATAATCGACATTAAATAGCTCAATAACTATTTGGTAATCAATTAAAATTGTACATTGTTTGCCTGCAATCCCCTATAAAACAGGTAAATTCACTACTTTTTCACAAATTTTTTGTATATTTGTATAATAGAGATCGATCCAGGTAATCAAGAAAGAAATGTTAATCTATCCTCATAACTTGTTAGGCAAATATTTTCTAACAGAAGAAATTTGTACGGGTAATTTTACTCTCGTATATCGTTTATTTGCAGAATCCCAAAATACTGAAACATCAACTGTAATTGATAACTTACTGCGACTCACGTTTAATAAAGCAATCTTATTTCGAGATCGATATACGATTACAAAAAATTTCGATATAGCAGGAATAATGTATAGGAGATTTACCAAAAATACGCCTCACATTCAATCTTCTTGACATTGGGAAAGAAAAAATAATCATCGAAAAACATCAGGGGAGTATCGAAGTTGAGTCAACTGTTGGTCGCGGCACCGAGTTCTGCATCCGACTGCCAATTTAACCATAGCTATCTTCTCAAATCTAGTAATTTCAAGCCAAACAACCATTCAACTAAGTTACAGGGAAATCATCATGAATCTGACAGGATATCAACTCAAAACAGAATTATATAACGGTTCGAGAACTTTAGTTTATCGCGGTAAACGCGAGGCGGACTCGCTACCAGTTGCGCTCAAGCTACTGAAAAAATCCTATCCCAGTTTCAGCGAATTAGTGCAATTTCGCAATCAGTATACCATTGCCAAAAATCTCAAGTCACCGTTAATTATCCAAACCTATAGCCTGGAAAACTACCAAAATGGTTATGCCTTGGTGATGGAAGATTTCGGAGGAGTTGCTTTATCTAATTATTTCAAGTTGCGAGAAAAATTACCAATTCAGTTACTGCCAGAATTTTTGTCGATCGCCCTAGTCCTGTGCGATGCCATAGAGCTATTGTACCGAGAACGGGTAATTCACAAAGATATCAAACCCAGCAACATTTTGATTAATCCCCAAACCAAAGAAGTTAAATTAATCGACTTTAGTATTGCCTCCCTGTTACCGAGAGAAACCCAAACGCTAGTAAACCCCAATGTACTCGAAGGCACATTAGCTTATATTTCTCCCGAACAAACTGGCCGAATGAATCGGGGAATTGACTACCGGACAGATTTTTATTCATTAGGTGTAACTTTTTACGAAATACTGACGGGCGAGTTACCGTTTCAATCAAACGAGCCGATGGAGTTGGTGCATTGTCACATTGCCAAACCGCCCAAATTAGTGAATCAAATCAATCCAGATATTCCGGCTGTTCTATCAGAAATAGTATCCAAATTGATGGCAAAAAATGCCGAAGACCGCTATCAAAGCGCATTAGGGCTGAAATGGGATCTAGAACAATGCTGGCAGCAATTGCGAACAAAAGGTCAAATTGAAGCTTTTCCTATTGCACAACGAGATCTGTGCGATCGCTTCATCATCCCCGATAAACTTTATGG
>NZ_JACJUP010001053.1:0-2431 GCF_014748295.1 Planktothrix sp. FACHB-1355
TTTCCGGAATCTGAAGATTTGGCATTTTTCAGTTTTGAGGAAACGCAAGCAGCACAGAAAAAACCGGATTCTGCAATTACACCTCAGATTATCGATACTCCAGACAAACTGAAAGAACTGGTAAAACAACTGCAACTTTGCACGAATTCAACTACACCTGTGGCGTGGGATACGGAAACAAGCGATTTAGAACCGCGAGATGCTGAATTAGTGGGAATTGGCTGTTGCTGGGGAATAAATCCAGATGAGATTGCTTATATTCCAATTAGCCACAAAAAAGGTGCAAACTTAGATAAAGCAGAAGTTTTAGAGGCATTGCGTCCGATTTTAGAGAGTGATAAATATCCGAAAACGCTACATAATGCGAAGTTCGATCGCTTAGTATTTCGGTGTCAGGGAATTAAGCTGGCCGTCGTTGCGTTTGAA
Organism: Planktothrix sp. FACHB-1355; assembly: GCF_014748295.1. Classification (NCBI taxonomy): domain Bacteria; kingdom Bacillati; phylum Cyanobacteriota; class Cyanophyceae; order Oscillatoriales; family Microcoleaceae; genus Planktothrix; species Planktothrix sp. FACHB-1355. The sequence continues at coordinate 427 of NZ_JACJUP010001053.1, forward strand.
ACCATGCTGGCTAGTTATGTTTTGAATCCAGAAAACAGTCACAGCCTCAGCGATTTGGCGCTGCGATATTTAGATATAAATATTCAAAGTTATGCAGATTTAGGAATACCGAAAGGTAAAAATATCGCCGATTTAGATATCGCTAAAGTGGCAGATTACTGCGGAATGCAAGTATATGCGACATTTCAACTTGTTGGCAAACTGCGCGAACAACTAAAAACCGCTGCCAAACTAGACGATTTGCTGCTGGAAGTCGAACAACCGTTAGAACCAGTGTTAGCAGAAATGGAGTATGTCGGCATTAGGATTGATGCTGCATATCTGAAAGAACTATCGCAAAAGCTGGAAAAAGATTTGGAAACGATCGAACAAAAAGCTTATGAGGTTGCTGGAGAAAAATTTAATTTGGGTTCCCCTAAGCAATTGAGTCAGCTACTGTTTGAAAAACTGAAACTAGATCCAAAAAAATCTCGGAAAATCGCGACGGGTTATTCTACCGACGCTGGTACACTGGAAAGACTGCAAGGAGATCATCCAGTTGTGGATGAGATTCTCGAATATCGCACTTTATCTAAATTGAAATCAACTTATGTAGATGCGCTACCCACACTGATTCGATCTGATACTCAGCGGGTGCATACAAATTTTAATCAAACGGTGACTGCAACTGGAAGGCTGTCTTCTTCCGAACCGAATTTGCAGAATATTCCCATTCGCACTGAGTTTAGCCGCCTCATTCGCAAAGCTTTTTTGCCAGAAAATAACTGGTTGATGGTATCGGCGGATTATTCCCAAATCGAGTTGCGAATTTTGGCGCATTTGAGTCAAGAACCTGTACTTGTTGAAGCATATAAAAATAACGAAGATATTCACACTGTCACGGCGCGGATAGTGTTTGAAAAGGAAAAAGTTACTTCTGACGAACGCCGCTTGGCGAAAACGATTAACTTTGGCGTGATTTATGGAATGGGGTCGCTGAAATTTTCGCGATCGACTGGCGTAAATAAGGCAAGTGCGAATGAGTTTATCAAAAAATTCTACGTTCGCTACCCAAAAGTTTTTGAATATTTGGAGAGAATGAAACGAGAAGCGATCGCACACGGTTACGTCGAAACAATTTGCGGACGCCGCCGCTATTTCAACTTTGAAAGTGGTAGCGTTCGCAGCTATCTAAACTGTAACCCAGACGAGATCGACTTCGATAAACTCAAGAAAATGAGTGCGTCTGACGCACAACTTTTACGCGCTGCTGCTAATGCACCCATTCAAGGTTCCAGCGCCGATATCATCAAAATTGCCATGATAAAACTGCACCAAATTTTACAGAAATATCAGGCGCGTTTGGTATTGCAAGTGCATGATGAATTGGTGTTTGAAGTTCCGCCATCTGAGTGGGAAGAATTGCAACCGAAGATTCGAGAAACAATGGAGAATGCCGTGCAATTAACTGTGCCTTTAGTAGTTGACGTTCATGTCGGGCAAAATTGGATGGAGACGAAGTAAAGCAAATTTAGATGCGCTCTTTAAAAAAAGAGTGAAAGTTATCTCAGAATGATGAGACCTTTTTACCTACTTACCAAAGCAATTCAATCAAATGATGTAGAAACTGTCAAAAACCTGCTTCAGCAAGGAGTAGAGCTTAATCCCGTATGGGATTTCTCTCCTCTAGCAGACGCGACAAGGCAAGGGAATTTGGAGATTATGAAATTGCTGATTAAAGCGGGTGCTGATGTGAATTTACAAATGGAAGAAGGAGACACCGCTTTAATGGATGCAGCTCTGGCGGGGAATCTTGATGCTGTAAAAATACTGGTTGAAGCTGGTGCAGATGTAAATCTTAAAAACTGTTCTGGAGAACACGCTCTGAGTATGGCTGCTTATAACGCACATGAGGAAATATTTTATTATCTTGAGCCTTTAACAATTCCAAAATGGGAACCTGGAGCAAAAATTTTAGCTGAAGCTAAACGGAGGAAAAAGAGCCGAAATGTGAAAGGAGTATGGG
>NZ_JACJUP010001054.1:0-2482 GCF_014748295.1 Planktothrix sp. FACHB-1355
TGCATACCTTAAATCACTTATTTTAAAATGTTACGAGATAGAAGCAGCCAAGCACTAAATAGATGCGGTAAGGCTGAAAAACCTCGAACAACACAAAGATACAGAATTTCCAGTTTCCCCATCTTGAATTTTCTCTACTCCAAAAGCCAGCTAAATAACTCTCCTACAGTTAACTGTAACTCGCTAGCAAAGGAAGGTACGGGAAGCTGCTGTTCTGGTTCGTCAAATACTTCCGGTTGTTCTCTGGGAAGATAAACAAATACTGTTTTTTCATCTGGGTCAATTAACCAACCCATTTGTGTCTCGTATTTCAAACAGTGAAGAATGTTTTTAGTTACTTTGGTCTGGCTTTGTTCCGGCGATAAAATTTCGATCGACCAATCCGGCGCTAACTGAAAAACGTTAGCAATTTCGCCATTCTCATCGCGAGGTATTCTCTCCCAAACAAACACCGACACATCCGGTACGATCGATCGTCCGCCAAAGGTACACCTCAATTCGGTAAAAGCCCGTGCAATTCGCCGAGGTTTTAGGACAGCATTGATAACAGTAACCTGTTCGGTTTGAATCGTACTGTGCTTTCCTTGGGGCATCGGTTTTTGAATTATTTGTCCGTCAATGTACTCGCTAGCGGGTTTTGTTTCTGGTAGTTTCAGAAACTCTTCCAATGTGAGGGTTGGCGATGGTATTTGTACCATTTGAACTAATTCCCAAAAAGCCAAGATAAATTTGTTACAGTTGAGTGCGATCGTCTGCTAAAGTTATCAAATTACGGTAATTTTCAAGGCATCCATTCCAACACAATCCCTACACGAGTATCCTTATCTTGCTTCGCATTTTGCCGCTGAAGATCGGTCGATACTCGAACATTGCGAGTAACTGCATAACCCGCCGAAAGGGTTGTCAAACCCACTTCTTCATTCGTACCGGGCGATACCCAACTCTGAGTTAAAGAAATATCTGCCGCACCGCCTCTAGATAAAACTAACAGTAATTTAGCGCCAACGAGCAATCCATCTGTAGTATAACTATCGGTTTCTAAATGGCGATAACCTAACACAGGCGCTACATTAATATAACCCCCTAATGGTAGAATATAGTAACGCAAATCTCCGCCGAAATTTTGTCGATCGCCATCAAAAGTCGTCTGAAAATCCCCGCTTACCGTGAAACCAGTCCTACCGATAAAAATATCCTCTACGCCAACAGTTACACCATCTCCGTTATCAGTGGCGGCAAAATCAGTATAACCGAACCGCAACCGCGTCCGAAAACTGGGGTCGTTCTTGATATCCTCCAAAACATTCGGTATCTTACGCATCCAGCGTTGCAAAACCGGACTGTTTTGTATGATTTCCGGACTTAAATCTAAATCCCTCGCATTGGGAGTAGGTGTTGTTTCTGATTGTGTCGGTGTTGTTTCTGTTTGGGCAGGTGTTGTTTCTGGTTCCGTTTGACTCCAAGCAGGTGTTATTCCCAGCGTCAAGCAACTGCTTATTAATAAAACCCAGTAATTTAATTTCATATTCAGTACAGATTTTATATTTTTAACGCAAAGGAACGCAGAGGTTTTCGCAAAGCACGCAGAGGAAGTTTTTGTCCGAGCGATTTTTTTTGGCCACTTCCATCTATGCGTCGATGCAATGCCATTAGCTTATCTTATTTTTCTGTCTTCCTGCTACTCCTCTGCGTAACTCTGCGTAAACCTTTGCGTTCCTTTGCGTTAAAAAAAAGGTTCTGCTCTTGGCAGAACCGAAGTAATCAAGGAGCAACAAATGAAAACTAACGCACAGTTCCTTCCAGATTAGTTACATCGATCGGCTTCATCAAATATAGCCGTAGCAGCTGCCAGCCATTCGACACATAGTAAGGCAACTTCTGGAAGAATTGCAGGAACTTCGGTGTCTTGGAATTGGCGATCGCAGTCAACTTCGCGTTATTCTCTACGCAGGTATCCAGACGCTGGTAAAATTCTGGGTTATTCACATCCAGAATTACCGGGAACACCCGTCCCGCCGTTTCGTTCGTCTTCTCGATCACATGGATATCGTAATCCCGCGCATTCAGACCGATCGAAGCATAGAAACCAGCCCGCTGGATATCATTGAGATACATCGTCGCAAATACCGACAGCAGGAAGAAACGACTCCACAGCTTCGCCTTCCAATCGTTCAAAGTGTCGGGTTGCGCTCTCATCATCGCATCGAAGAAGTCACCGTGACGGTTTTCATCCTGACACCAATTTTCAAAGAAGCGGAAAATTGGATAAATCCGATCTTCGGGATGAGCTTCCAAATGGCGATAAATTGTGATATAGCGCCAATAACCAATTTTCTCGGACAGGTAAGTCGCGTAGAAAATAAACTTGGGTTTGAAGTAAGTGTAGTTTTTACTCTTGGTCAAAAATCCCAAGTCTAGGGAAAGATGGAAATCTGATAATGCTTTATTCAAGAAGCCAGAATGACGCGCCTCATCTCGCGAC
>NZ_JACJUP010001055.1:0-2479 GCF_014748295.1 Planktothrix sp. FACHB-1355
CGGTTTCTTCAAGTTTCCTCATTAACTGCCGCTCCAACTCAATCAGATAATCTCTGCCGTAGGAGCCATTCTCCAAGGTTTCGATAAGATGAGATGGAAGATCCTGGGAGATTTCCTCACTACACGAACCTGCCGCTAGTGCGATCGTCGCTACCGTATCCACATCTCCCCCAAAGGAAATGCAATCCTTCAAGAGTTCGCTGAGAGAATTATTTCGCATCACTGCGGTAATTGCTGCCCTTACGCTCATCCAACCTTTCGATTTTACCTTTCCTTGCCACGGTTTCGACCATTGACCGGGTACGTACCCCTCGACAAACTGCCCTAGCTGACTTTTTGGCCCCAGCCGGTAAATAAAGTAATGGGATATGAGAGCAGCGGCTGTGGCGGCGTTAATTCCATCCGGCGTATTATGGGTGATGGCCGCCTGGATTTTTGCATATTCCATGACTTTCTCTACTGTCGGGAACACGCCGATCGGAGCAGCACGCATCGCTGCTCCGCTTTTGTCGCTCTAGGGTTTATTTTCGCTAAAAACTCTTCTCCATCGCGAATTTCGAGCAAAAAATGGTAAAATCTGTTGGCGTAACCTTCTCTGGGATCTCTTTTAAAGGCGGTGACAAACCATTTGGCAAGGACTTCCGGTGTCCAGGGCTCTCCAGCGACGATCGCTTCTGCGATCGCTATGCTCATCTGTGTATCGTCAGTATAACAGCCTGGTGTGAGCGGGTGGCTGGGATTCTGCACATATCTGCTCAAATCGTTGTAGCCAAGATTTATCATCTCATCAGCGTATTCAAAACCTGCACCGTAGGCATCTGCGATCGCTAATTCCAGCAACATAGATTTTTTTGTATTATTTTTGTAGCTTATGTAATATACATATCTGAATTTATAACTGGGAACTTGGATTAACAAATAATTTTATACTTCTTTACAGAAGATGAGCGATTACTTCCATTTTAAAATAGGCGAGCTATTGCTAAATAAATAAGCGCAAAAGTTTGTGAAGTAAGGGTTTTGCGAAATTAGAGAAAAATTTTAGCACCTGATAGCAGCCAAAAAGTAAAGTTTAGTTGCACAGGCTTGCTGCCTTTTGGTGTGGGTGGTAAATTAAGAATTGAAGCAAGAAAAGCTTCCCTGGCAGACCAAACAGCCAAGTGAAACTGAGTTAAGAGGAAAAAAGCGCTGTTTAATTTTAATCTGTCTCGTCCAAATACAATAACACCCAACCCAGAAGTTGATATTTCCTAAAATGGTTGATAGAGAGCGATAGAACTGATTGATTGTACCGAAATTCGGTGAATTGTTAAATCAGTGCAACTCTAGATAGAATTACCAAAGAGAAGGAAATCACTCAGCAAGTAAGGGCTTGGGTGTTGTTGTATTTAAGAGAGAATTTGATAGGGCGACATGGCCATAATTGCTCTGAGAGCTTGGTATCTGGAAAAGTACGAGCCAGTCAAAGAACTGGAAAAGCGCCCCCAAGACTTGCGCCTTAGCAAAAACAGTCTGTTGAAAACTGGTTTGCGAGCCGACTTTTTAGAAGACAGCGAAGAAGTGAAACGATCGGCTTGGTTTGGGCGCTACCTGGATGGGGAAATAGTTGAGTTTTACATAGAAGGGAGCGGCGGATATGCCATCTCCAACATAGATTTGAGCAGTCACGAAATTTACTTCACCAAACAAGCGGTGATGGGGCAGTTAGATCCAATTATCTTTTTGTGCTATCAAACTGAGTATGCAGCCGCCAGCGAAGCACTGCGACAAGAACTGCGGCAAACCCTGGAAAAACTCAACAAGCGATCGCGCTTGCCCCTTAAATTAGAAGAATCCCAACGTCCCACGGATAGTCCCATCCGGCTGAACAGCTCGGTAATGCGTAAAATACGTAAAAGCTTGTTGTTTATAGCTGACGGTACACCGATCGCTAGCATTGAAGGCACGGGAACCGCTCGCCAGATCTTACCCAGCCCCAAAGTTTGCTTGGAAGTAGGCTACGCTCTCCAAAACAAGCGAACAGAACAAATCTTGCTAGCCCAGATGGAGCGAAAAGATATGGCAGGGGTTTATCCGTTCGATTTACCCAACTATCAACAGCTATTGTTTAAAAACGAGGCAGAATTGGCTAAAATGCTTCCTCAAGTCATCGAGGCGCAATTGCAGCGGTTTAATTTATTTTCCCAATCTGCTTGAGGACAGAGAGCCGATCGAAAAAATACTTGGGTTCAAAAGAAAGCGGGTTTCTGGGAACGGAAATCGATAATATAGTTTGGGAACAATCACACAAACCTGATTTTGGCTCCGAGAAAGACTTTTTGGATTGCAGTCCCCGATGCAGCCCATAATATTTTCGATGCAGTAAACATAATTCAAGCTTATGCCCAGAACTCCTGACGAATTTGCCGTACACCTTTTACTAGAGGGTGGTCACCGGGAAGAAGTTCGTTTTAAGACTATTCAAGAATTCCAAAAATGG
>NZ_JACJUP010001056.1:0-2475 GCF_014748295.1 Planktothrix sp. FACHB-1355
CTTTGAATGTGCCCCAACACTATGGCCCAATGACAGGCAGATGGCAGCTATGAGACCGAAGCTTTAACGCAAGGCAAAGCGAACGTCTTCAACCGTAGTGTAGATTACACAATTTATCTCTATCTGAAGATAGAGATTTACTAAATTTTTCAAGTTGGTAGTCGCAGTTACAGCAAGTCGGGATCGCTAGTGTTAAGTTTTTTAATGTAACCAACTTTGGCACAGGTTTGCTTTAAAATCATGGCTCAAATACTCGATCCCCTACCGCCTAACTCCGGTGATGCGATTCTCTGCTGCTATGTCAATGCGACCAGCAAAGTTCAGATAGCACGGATCTGCAACATTCCCAACTGGTATTTCGAGCGAGTAGTTTTTCCAGGTCAACGGCTCGTGTTTGAAACAATGCCAGAGGCAGTGCTAGAAATTCATTCCGGGATGATGGCAAGTGCTATTTTATCAGACAAGATACCTTGCGATCGCTTGCGAGTTAACGATGAACCGCAACCTGAAACGGCCCCTACTCAAAAACAGCACGAACAAGATAAAGACAAAAATACCAAGTGGGAAGGAATTCGGAAAAATGTAGAAAAAACACCAATTTTAACAACTCCCGCCTTAGCAGGTGTAAGTTAAAATTGGATTTTCATAAACAGCCTCTTGCTAGATTGAGAATAAAAATTTAGACCTCTGTCTTCCAGAAGATCTATTTTTTCGGAGGAGTGAGGGATCTTAGAAAGACATGAGATAATACCCTTTTGTGCTAGGAATAACTAAAATGCTCATTGGTAAGTAAGAGCCGGTGAGCAAAGTATTCCTCGTTTCAACAAAGGGCAAAGCACTTTGAATTTACCAGATTTTATTTGGTTGTGGAGAATCGCCGCTTGGTCTATGGGATTTTCGCTGGTAGCTTACTTGCTGCTAGCTGCGAGCGGTATTTGGATGCTCTATATCAGACAGTCCAGAAGATCCCGACCTAATTGGTTGCGACCTCTACACTACTGGATTGGCGGCACGATGGTAGCTTTAGTATTGCTACTGCTGACGATCGGTATTGTCGGCACTTTAGGCCATTACGGTAGCCTAAATCATTCCATACACCTTCCATCTGGATTGGCTGTTGTGGGATTTGTACTACTTTCGGCTGGAAGTGCGACGTTAATCAGCCCCCAGTTTCCTTGGGCTCGACCTCTCCATATCGGAACGAATATTATTCTGCTCGTAGGATTTGCGTTGGTTTCACTCACTGGTTGGAGTGTCGTCCAAAAATATCTACCATAAGGAAAGCCTGTAAAAGTCGTAAATCTACTTAACGATTTATGAAGATATTTCTGTGGAGCGATTCTTTTAGGAGAAGATTAAGTGAATATACTGAATATTCTTATCCTAAATATGCTTCATGGTGTAAATATGTCTTACTCTCCTTTGGCATTGGGTTTCTTCGTTATTGATGGCGACGGTTTGCCGGTGGTAGAAAAATCTCACCAAGGTAATTACTCCCTGATTTTCCTCAACCGCAGTGACGCCGCTCGGTATTGCCAGCAGATGTCTGAGCTTCGCAGACTCTCGGCAAAAGATTGCGCGATCGCGACCATGCCGATCCATCAAATCCAAAGGTTACTGAGTCACGCCAAAATTCGCGTCTGCGTCATTCACAGCTGGGATGCTGTTGTAGCGTAATCTGGAAGCGACAAGAAACTATGATGCTTCCCTATTTTCCACGCAACCGTCATCTAAACTAGATGAGAACGCTAAGCACAAAGAATAATATATTTCCGTGTCAGATTACCCAGTCAATCAGTTGCAATCCCAGACAGATAGCTACTCTTCCAGCGCGAACGACACCCCAGCGCATCAACAATCAATTTTCCGTATTTCTCCTTTAATCCGGCTGACACTTCTGTGTTTATACGTATCGCTGACCGTACCTTTACCGTTTTTGGCCCAGGTGACAGCTGCTCCAGTGCCACCCATGCTACTGTGGTTGGGAATAGGGTTAGGGGCGATCGCTCTCTATGGCGCATTGAGCGAGCGGGTTATATTGGATGAGCAAGCGATCGGGGTAACATACCCTCGTTGGGTGCCCAGCTTTTTTCGGAAAGGTTGGTCGCTACCTTGGTCAGAAGTGCAAGATTTGAAATGTCGCACTACAGGTCAAGGAGGTCTGGTTTACTATTTTGTCAGTAAATCCGGAAAAGGCTATTTGCTACCTATGCGTGTAGTTGGATTTGCTCGCATGGTCAAGCAGGTAGAAGCTAAAACAGGGATCGATACGACGGATATTCGCCCTCTAGCTCAACCGTGGATGTATTTAATTTTATTGGCGGTCACGCTGATCCTGCTTTTGATTGATGCTTGGACGATTTTGACTGCTGTCAATCAGTATTAAATAATAGGTTAATCAATCAGTAATTTGTAGCCTTGCCAACAGCAGAAATTCCCCAACTACGACTAACTCAGGTGAGCTTGAGAGCTCCT
>NZ_JACJUP010001057.1:0-2475 GCF_014748295.1 Planktothrix sp. FACHB-1355
GATATTGACCCGCAACAGCAAAAAATATTCTTGCCCAATGAAGAACTGACTTACGATACATTAATTGTTGCTACTGGCGTCAGTCACCATTATTTTGGCAACGAGCAATGGGCAACGGTAGCACCGGGATTGAAAACAATAGAAAATGCCTTAGAAATTAGGCGTCGCATTTTCTGGGCATTTGAAGCGGCAGAAAAAGAAAAAGATGCAGAAAAACGGCGTGCTTGGTTGACGTTTGCGATCGTAGGTGGAGGGCCGACTGGTGTAGAATTAGCTGGTGCGATCGCAGAACTTGCCTTCAGCACGCTCAAAAAAGATTTTCGCGATATCGACACCACAGAAACTAAAATATTGTTGTTGGAAGGAGCCGATCGCATTCTCCCTCCCTACTCACCGGAATTATCCGCAAAAGCTTTATCGGCTCTGGAAAAATTGGGAGTGACCGTACAAACAAAAACTATTGTAACAGATATTGGTAACAATATTATCACGACAAAACAAGGCGATCGCATCGAAGAAATTCACGCTCGAACAATATTATGGGCTGCCGGTGTCAAGGCTTCTAAAATGGGAAAAGTTTTAGCCGAACGCACAGGTGCAGAACTCGATCGCGTCGGTCGCGTAGTCGTCCAACCGGATTTAAGTATACCCAATTATCCTAACATTTTTGTAATTGGGGATTTGGCTAGTTTTTCCCATCAAGATAACAAACCCCTACCCGGTATCGCACCCGTCGCTATGCAGGAAGGCGAATATGTTGCCAAACTAATTAAAAAGCGACTTGCTGGTCAAACTGCTCCTACTTTCCGTTACGTCGAGACAGGTAGCTTAGCCGTGATCGGACGAAATGCTGCTGTTGTAGACTATTGTCATTTTTTTATCCCTAAAGTCCTTCACGAAATTCCGAATTTCAACCATAAATTCAATCTCTTTTTCTGTCTGGGCTAACATTTGCTCTAAAGGATTAATTCCTAACTTAGTTGCTTGTCGGTATTCAGATACTAATGCACCTTCTGGCGTATTTTTGGCCAATCTGAGTTCTTGTTTTAGGTTTTCATATTGTTTTTTTAGGACGAAATTTTGTTGCTCCAAAATCTGACATTGGCGCGTTAAATCATCTTCACTGAAACTATCAATGTCTTCTCCAGCCAAATGTTGCTTCTCAATTTCCAGTAGCTTAGCCAAATCATTTTCTTGATAAGCTCGATTAAGTTCTTTCATGATTTCGGTGTGACGCATTTGGCTTTCGCTATCTGTCACTTTATCGGGGTGAAAAATTTCTGCTAGCCTCAAAAATGTTTGCCGGATTTTTCTGGATTCTTCAGTTTTGGTAGTTTGTTGTTCGAGGTGGTTATGAGATTGCCGATCGCTAGAAGTAGAGTTTTGATAAAAATTATTCTCTTGTTCTTCTGGCTCAAATAGTTGGTCTAATTCTGGGTCTGTCTCTTCTTCAATTGGTTTAGCACTGATTAATCCGCTAAACTGTAAACTTCGATAAAGCGCCAAAATATCTTGCTTCGTTTTTTGTCCCAATTTCCTAGTAGTTAGGATTTCATTGAATAAAGCGTGAATTTCCCGATCGATTTCAGTTACTTTCTGAAATTCAGGTGCTATGCGATGAAAAATCTGCGTAGCCACAGAGCGCATTTGTTCGACAAAGTTCTGCAATTCAGTTCGTTTTTTCTTAATCTGTTTCAGTAGCCATTGATGCTCTTTATCTAACGCATCAGCACGAAGGCGCTGTTCGGAAAGAGCTAACGTTATGGATGATGGAGTAGAGGTGTGGGACGGTTGTTTTTTGCGTGGCATTGTCAAGTGATGGGGATTAACATAAAGTTAATTGTAACCAAGGATGTAGTTCAGTGAATTGCAGTGCAATCGGGTGAATTACACTGCAATTCACTGCAAATATTCCCTCACTCACCACTACCTACCACTGGAATCAAATATTGCGTCAGTGTAAAGGCATCAACTCCCAACTCAGTCCTTTCTTGTGCTGCTAAGATCCCAGCTTGCGCGTGCCACCAAGCACCTGCTGCTACTATCTCTGCAAGAGACACAGGCGAGACGCCTGTGCCACAAGAACAAGCGGATGATTGCGCTACAAGTCCTCCCAGCAATCCAGTTAGGACGTCGCCGCTACCACCACGGGCTAAGGCTGGTGTGCTTTCGGGCACAATAAATACGGAACCGTCAGGAGTTGCGATCGCAGTTCTCGCACCTTTTAAAAGTACGATCGCACTACTTAAGCGAGATGCTTCTCTCACCGCATTTACTCTGTCTTGTGTTGAATCTGGTAAATCTGGAAACAAACGTTTGAATTCACCAGTATGGGGTGTCAGGATAGTTAATGCTTGCCGCTTTGATAGCTTGGGGATGGTTCCCATTTGGGCGAGAATATTCAAACCATCGGCATCTAAAAGTAGGGGAATATCGCTGTCTAGAACAAGCTTTGCAACAGAAGTAGCGTCTTTT
>NZ_JACJUP010001058.1:0-2470 GCF_014748295.1 Planktothrix sp. FACHB-1355
AGCTATAATATTAATTCAATCCAAAGAAATAGCAGATTCTAGACAAAAAGTTAAAGATCTAGAATCTCAAATTGAAAACCAGCAATCTGAAATTGAAAAGCAACAATTTGAGATTAAACGTCTTAGTGAACTTTTGAATAAGAGGGCTCGTTGATATTCAAGTATATTCATAGATAATCTAGATTTGGCTATGACTCTAGCTGCTCCCAATGCCGTGATTCCAACAACAAATGTATGTCAAGTTTTATTGCTGCCGATTTATGGCAAAATATTGTGAGTTAAACCTGATAATTTTTCCCAGAGCTATTTTAGTTCTCAGCACTCACTTTTCTGACAAATAAATATTACACATTTTTGCAGGGACACGGCATAATTAAAATTGAGTGAGCTAATTTGATGATGCAGTGTCCCTACAGGATAATTGGCTATGGATAACAGCGCAATAAAATGCGATCGCACCCATCCAACTTACTCTTCTTCTCGTCTCTTTTGCCGTTGTTTTTCCAGCAACTCTGGAAAATGTTTCAAATCATCAATAGACTTAGGTGCTGGAAATTCTATCCAAGTTCCCTCCGCTTGTACTTTATCCATATAGGCATAAAAAGCTTCATCATCATCTCGATGTTGGAGGATGTAAGCTCGTAATTCTTTGCGACTCATTGCCTGAAAATCTGATTTCATAAGTTATATCTCCATCTTCATAATTAAAAGGTGCGATCGCACTTCCATTTTCCACCTCTGTTAGTTTTCCGCATTCACCTGCCCCCATAATGGTAAATATGAAATCAGAACGCGCATTGCAAAATGATTCAACTACTAGCAAAAAAGTGCTGATCTGCCAAAGTAAAACTTGTTCCAAACAAGGCGCAGCCAAAGTTTTAGCTGCTTTTGAGGAACACCCTGTTGCTGGGGTAACGATCGCTTCTACCGTTTGCCTGGGACAATGCGGCCAAGGCCCGATGGTGCTAATCCAACCGGAGAAAATCTGGTATAATCGCGTACTGCCAGAGGAAGTAGCGACTATTATCGATCGACACTTGCAGGGCGGAAAACCAGTCAAATCGATGTTGTATGCTAAATTTCATCCGCAAGTAAAAGATTAGACACTTGATTCTATGGTTATTCGTGAGTAATAAAAGGTACATCTACTACTTCACCTTCCGTTCCTCCTACCTGCACTTTCAGTCCTTTACCGCCAGCTTTTGTACGAACATAACCCAGTCCGAAGCAACCTCGATCGCTTTCCGTATAGCTGGTAAGTTTACCGACTTTTTCATCTCCAACAGTAATAATGCTACCTGGTTCGGCAGGTGCTTGCAGACGAATACCCCAAAGTTGTTGCTTGACTCCTTTATAAGTGTTCAATCGGGCAATAGTTTCTTGACCGATGTAGCAACCTTTACTAAAGGAAATTGTTTGCCACAGTCCCGCCTCTAAAGGATTGTAATCCTCAGTTAGTTCGCGATCGGGTACTGGGCGTCCTTGTTCTATTCTTAATTGTTCCCAAATGCTAGAGCCCATAGGCACAGCACCCGCTTGCACTAAGTTACTCCAAACTTTTGCCGCATCGCCAGCAGGAACAATTAAAGTGTATCCCGGTATTGCCAAACCGCTACCGACAGCAACGCGAACCTCAACTTTATCCCCCGCTTCGGAAGAGGGGTTAGGCAAAATCGGCAATAATTGATGACTGGCGTAAGCTTGACCGATAATTGACTCAGCCCCCAACTTTTCCAAAATCGCATCGCTTTGGGGCCCAATCAAACTAAAAGTAGCCGTATCATCTGTAATATCGGTTAACTTGACCTTATCTGCGAAAAAGATATATTGGTCTAACCATTTCATCAACTTGTCGCGGCGATTGGGTGAAACCAGCAGCAACACAGCATCTTCCAACACATAGCCAGTGGCTAAATCGATTGTGCGAGCTGTAGAGGTGACAAAAACAGTATCGCAACCTTCTCCTGGTTTGAGTTTCTGGAAATCGTTGGTACTTTGGTTGTGCAAAAATCGCAGTCGATCTGCATCGCCAACCAGAATTCTACCCCAGTGAGAGCGATCGCACAAAGCCACCCCTTCTTGTACCGCCAAAATAGCTGCCGCATCATTGCCAAAACTAACAGCTACCGAATCCTCAAATTTCGCTCCAATTGATACTTCTACATCTCGCAATGCCTCAATCATTTCTGCGTGCCTCTGCGTTTTCTTTTGCGTACATTTGCGTCAAAAAAATTACTAAACATCCGGCAAATCAGCAAACACTTGTTCCACCACTGCCCTTGTTTTTACCTCCAAACGCTCCCAATCCACATCCCCAGTTTCATCGATGAGACTTGTATCGATATCAACTTCTTGACTTTCCAATTCGCTGTGTGTGGGTTGGTAGTCAACGAAACACACTTGATAGCATAGATCCCACAAATTGACACTCATTTGATAGTCTCGATGTTGCAAACAAAGCAAGTACCCC
>NZ_JACJUP010001059.1:0-2435 GCF_014748295.1 Planktothrix sp. FACHB-1355
CTAACAATTTCCCTTCCAGGTATATCGGTTGACTGTCTGCGGGTAAAGCAACGGGATTGGTTAGCAAATCTGCCAAAACAGCTTCTTTTTTTACAGACAAAGGTTTCATATCCGGAAAGAAAGAATCGATCCGCAACAAGATGCCTATGCTGATGCCGATGAGCAGGCAACCGTATATAATTGACGGATCTCCCCACATCCAATCTAGCGGTCGGAATCTCATCAAGCTGCTAATTCCGCCAATAAACCAGAATATCCCTCCCAAGGCTAAACCCATAAAAACGCCAAAATAAGGCGAACCTTGTAAGAAAAATTTTGAATTTTGAAGGGTAACAGAAGATTGGTAAGTTAGGTTAAGTTCGGTTTCTAATTTCCAGAAATTTGCATAGCGAGCTAAAATTTGCAACCGCTCTCCCATTGGGGGATGAGAATTATTAATAGCTAACCAGCGACGATGAGGATTGACGCAATCCCACGCCAGCAGCGGTTCTAGGGGAGTATGAGCGTAGAGGCTGCCCAAACTCATCGCCTGTCGATATCCCACCGTCGTCAACAGCTCGAAACTTTCCAGCAGATTGCTCGTTTGTCCCTGTTGCTCGATATCTTTGGCAATGCCGATCGCCATTTTCAAGATAGCGCGGCTGAGGCCGTTCGGATTACCCGTAACTTCGCAGGAAATGCGATCGCTATAGTAAATCCTCGCCCTCGATAACCACAAAAGCGGCCAACGAAATAGCCAATATATACCGTAACTCAATGCCGCGATCGCTCCGGCAATCAACCGCAAAAACGAGTTTGGCGACAAATCTCCCAACTGGCTCACTCTCCAGTAAAAAGTGTAAGGCACTTGGGCCACTAGAACACCCAAAGACATCAGCGCGAAATCCCAGTAAACGATATGCCCCAACTGTTCGGCATAAATAGTGGCGATTTCGTCATCTGCCAATCGGTCTAACAATCCTTGAGTTACGACAATGCGGGCAGTACGGCGCAGATTCCCGTAGGTAAGTGCTAAGGGTGCAGAATTTGGTAAGACAAATAAGGTGGGAGAAGGTAAGCGCTGTTCGCGGGTAAAACGTTGCAGCACTCTGACCGCTTCGGGACTGCGTTCGCTCAATGTTGCCGTCGGTAAAGGTTTGAGGTTGTGGTATGCTTTGAGCAATCCATCCATTAACCAGGGAGATGCGGCAATCAGGGCTATCAGTGCGATCGCGCTGGCAATGGGAACTAAACGCATCGGGTCGTTATAGTAATCCTCGCCTATATAGATAATTCGCAGTTTAATTAAAAGATCTCTCCCTGTTTTAACTGCGAATTTGAGTATGGTATCGATCGCCCAAAACGTCGAAATCAGCAGGACGATCGCAGTTACTGCCTGCACTCCCCAAAGCTGCGATAAATCAAAGAGAAAACCCGTCTTTACTGGCAAGCGTTGCCACTTTTGTGCCCTTCCGGCTTGTTTCCATCCTGGTTTATAATCTAAGCTCTTTTCTGCTTTTTTTTTCTCAGGATCTGAAGATTGGCGACTGGCGACTTTCTCTTCTGCTCCTCTGCTTGGTTTAGTTGCCTTATCTAGGGGAACAAACCCAGGCGATGAGGCAGAATCAAACTTTTGTGATATTTGCGATCTGATTTCTGGTTGATTTTCTTTGTTTCCCTGCTTTGAGGGGGAAGATGGGGAAGATAAAGAAGAATTTCGATCCTTTAAAGATGATGAAGGCGGACTCACAGGCACCTTCGGTCTGCTCGAAGACACTTGTGCTGTGGGGTTAAAAGGCACAAACCCAGTGTCTTTTGACTGGGAAGTCTGATTGTCTTCCCCACTGCCTTCCTGCCTTGCTGTACCTTCTTCTGGGTAGCGCTTGACAAAATCGGCCAGGGTGCGATCGGCCCATTCTTTCACGGGACGGCTCGAACTCTTACTCAGAGTTTTACACAGGGCGATCGCTCCTAGAACATTGCCACTACGTTCGTAGGCTACAACTAAACCCATCTGAGCCTTATAAATTGCATTTTGATTCTGTTGGATTTGGCAGACAGCTTCTAAGTGAGCGATCGCATCTTTGTAATTTCCTTGCTTGAGCGCTGCTAAACCCGCCTCCAGAGATGAGTTTTCCTTACCAGAGGCAGATGCACCAGACGCAGGCGGATCGGGAGGAAAGACCATAGACTTTCTGGCATCACAATCTCTTCCACAATAGCCTACCCACTATTTACCTAAATCAAGTCATTGCTATTATTTTTCCTGTTAGTTTCTTAGTTAAGAACGCAGCACCTAGCAGTAACAATGGAATTGTACCCCCAGGTTCGGGAACAGATGAAATCGGAGGTTTGGGTAAGGAAAAATTATCGATCGCAATGCTACCGCTGTATAAAGGAGAAACCGAACTGTAGGATTTTGCGTAAAACGACCCTGACGAACCACTACAACTCGT
>NZ_JACJUP010000106.1:0-10092 GCF_014748295.1 Planktothrix sp. FACHB-1355
CCCCCACTCCCCCACTCCCCCACTCTTCATTCGCTTCTCGCTTGTTCCCATCAACACTATTGCCAAATTGCCCCAATAGAAGAATTGGTGACGCGATTTTACGCTCGCTTCTTGACAAAAGACTTCCCTGGTGTTATTGGCAAACTGGGGACTTGCTTCGGCGATCGCGGCGTTAGCCTGGAGTCTGTCGTACAGACAGGCTTCCAAGGTGAATTGGCAGAGATTGTCGTTGTCACTCACGATGTCCGGGAAGGTAATTTCCGCCTAGCTTTGGACGACATTCGCAGCCTGGAAGCTGTGGATAGCGTTGCCAGTCTGCTGCGGGTTCTTTAAATTTTTGTACAAGTTTTGAAAATAAATGTCAACAAGTGCCTCAACTTAGTGTATAAATGAATTGAGAATAATTCGCAGTTAAGTTGAAACAAATCGGATGGAGCAATCGAGCGTTAACCAGGTGGCCAGACAGGTTGTGGGCATTCCGCGAGGCGAGCGCTGGCAAGCTTACCAAAGACTGCAATCGCTAGGTATTGCGTGCTGGTGTACCGAGCGGGGTGACCTGCAAGTTGAGGTAAATAGCCCGCTAGCAGCGATCCAAGTATGGAGTGCGATCGGGCAATTAACTCGCCCTCGGCGCGACTTGGCAGTATGGCTAGATCGGTGTTGGCAACTGAAATTTAACAAAACCGGTATGTGACCTTGGCAAGATGAATTTATCTCAAATTGAGAATAATTATTGAAAGAAAAAAGGATTGGCAATCGTGGGTAAACACAAAAGCTCTCAAATGTCGCCATTTCAGCTAGAAGGACGTTTCCTGGGTTATGAAGTGGAGGATGCCTGCAAAATCAAGCGGATGAGACTTGCTACTGCCGAAGGCGAGCTCTGGCTTAAACTCTCGAAAGAAGCGAGGGCGACGCTCAGCCGCTATCGGGTTCTCGTACCGGGGGATTGGATCGAAATTTTTGGTGAAGAAAAGCTCGATCGAGAAACAGGCGAACATAAGATAAAAGTCTATGAAGTATTGCCTAAAGCCGCTCTAGCGGCGACATCGGCATCGCCCTTAGAGACTGTTACCTCAACCAAAGCCACTAAGCCTGCCAAAGTGCAGGCTTGTATTTTAGTATGTCAAAAATCAGATTGCTGCAAGCTTGGCGCTAGACAGGTTACTCGCTTCTTGGAGGAAGGGTTGCGCGATCGCGGTTTGTCGGGAGAGGTGACAGTGAAGGCAACTGGCTGCATGAAGCAGTGCAAGGCAGGGCCAAATATTGTGATGCCAGATAAAACTCGTTACAAGCGAGTAGATCTTCAAGAAGTACCCCAGTTGCTGGACAAGCATTTTCCCATTGAAGGAACTATTCCTGAAGAGGCAGTTTCACAACTGGCAGTAGTACGGTAATCTATATTAAAATTGCCGTTTTCTCTAGGAGGGCGATCGAGATGACAAATTCCCCTTTACCAGATCCCCAGTCATCTCCAAAAGATCCATTAGGATTTGATGAGTTCATCGGCATCTTGGTTGCCTTGTCCACTATCGGCAGTATTTTTTGGTGGGCGGTATCTCAAAAACCGCAGAGTTTGAATTTTATCAGCGTTCTTCCGCCTGAATTAGTTCCCGCTACAGGACAGTCTCCTTCTCCTTCACCAGTTCCACCTGCGATCGCGAGTCCTTCGGCAAAAGATCCCGTGGCGATCGTTCCGGGTGAAACGGCAAAACTGTCTACAGGGGTAGCTGCCGCAATCCTTCCTATTCAAAAGACACAAACTTCTTCAAAAGCAGCTGCTGCGATCGTTCCCCCCAAGAAAGCGCAACCTTCTCCCAAGATAGTAGGTGCGATCGCGCCGGGAAAGAAGGCCCAACCTATTGGTAAGCTAAAACGCTCTAGTATCGAAACCCTACCAAAGATAGTCACCGCAGTTCCAGCTGCACCGGCTGCACGAAAAGCTTCTACACCAGCCAAACAAGTTAAATTTTCCGATGTTCCGGCTAACTTGTGGGCAACTCCATTTATTGCAGCTCTTACTCAGCGCGGTGTTTTTACAGGATTTACCGATAAAACTTTTCGCCCATATCAAGCAATGACGCGAGCTGAATTTGCAGTCAGGCTAGATAAAGCATTTAACAAGAAACCAGAAGAAGCGGCGACAGCTTTTGAAGATGTGCCTAACAACCACTGGGCATATTCATCAATTAAAGAAAGCGATATGGCAGGATTTATGGAGGGATATCCTAAAGATTATTTCCGACCGGCCAAATCGGTGACCAGAACAGAAGCTATTGTTGCACTGGCTAGCGGTTTGGATTTGAAAGTACCTGCCAATCCAGAAAAAATATTACAAAGTTACAAAGACGCGGCTCAGATTCCCAAATATGCTAGAGGCAAAGTAGCAGCTGCTATTCAGGCTGGTTTAGTAGTAGGCTCTAACTCAAATTTGTTGAGACCGAATCAACCAGCTACTCGTGCGGAAGTGGCAGCTTTTCTCTATCAAGGTTTGGTAAAACGGGGTAAGGTGAAAGCGATTAATTCTAAGGCGATAGTCAAACCTTAATTAAGTTTCCGGTTTGCATTCAAAGAAGGCTCTCCCGTATTAATGTTGATAATTGACATCCTCATCGCCCTCAAGGACTAATAGTTAGTTAAAGATTTGCTAACTAAAACTAACTAATGTCAATAAATATGGAAAGGGAAAAATGGCAGAGCTTGTAATTGGCTTAGATCTGGGTACGGGAGGAGTACGAGCGATCGCAGTTGACTTGCAAGGTCAAATTATCGCCCAAGCAACCAGTAGCTATCCCCTGTTAACCCCCCAACCCGGTTGGACGGAGCAAAACCCATCAGATTGGGTGGAAGCAAGTCTGGATGCGCTATCCAATGTTACTCAACAGCTAGAAGGACACCGAACGATGTCTGGCGACAAGCCGCTGCGCGTCTACGCACTCGGTTTGTCGGGACAAATGCACGGTATGGTGCCTTTGGATGCTGATGGTAATGTTATCAGACCTGCAATTTTGTGGAACGATCAACGCACGGGTAAAGCTGTTGAAGAAATCGAAGCGATCGTTCCCCGTCAAGAGTTAATTCAGCGTACCGGAAATCCTGCAATTACAGGGTTTCAACTGCCGAAGTTGATATGGTTGAGAAGTGAAGAACCGCAAGCTTATGCTCGACTTCAGCAAATATTGCTGCCAAAAGATTATTTAGGATATGTGCTGACTGGGGAACGAGTAACAGAACCATCCGATGCGTCTGGTGTGGGATGTTTGAACCTGGCTAATCGGCAATGGGATACGGATATACTTAATGCTCTTGGTATTAATGTAGAGTTGTTTCCTTCAGTAGTTGAGTCTACCGCGATCGCAGGTAAACTGAAACCGGAAATAGCTAGCCGCGTGGGATTACCTGCGGGATTGCCTGTAATTGCAGGCGGAGGCGACAATGCAGCAGCTGCGATCGGTTTAGGCATTTCATCGAGCAATCTCAATCGGGGAAGTTTGAGTATCGGTACATCTGGTGTAATTTTTGCACCTTGCGATCGCCCGATTCCCGATCCAGAAGGTCGAGTGCATTTGTTCTGTCATGTAGATGGTGGGTATCATTTACTGGGAGTAACGCTGGCGGCGGGTGGTTCTCTGCGTTGGTATCGGGATACATTTGCACCGCACATTGCTTATACAGAACTGATGGATTTAGCAGCGCGATCCCAACCCGGTGCGCGTGGTGTTTTATTTTTACCTCACCTTGCAGGTGAACGCAGTCCGCACCTCGATCCAGATACTCGTGGCGCTTGGGTAAATTTGTCACTAGCTCATACGCAAGCAGACTTGATTCGTGCTGTACTGGAGGGGGTTGCATTCAGCTTGCGGGAAGCGTTGGAGGTAATTACGGAGATTACACCCGTCCATCAACTTTTGGCTACAGGTGGAGGAGCGCGATCGTCCATCTGGTTACAAATTTTGGCAGATATTTTGCAAACGCAACTCATTGCACCTTCTTCGGAAGAAGGTGCAGCTTATGGAGCAGCTATTTTGGCAATGGTAGGAGTTGGTGCATATCCCAACTTAGAGGCTGCATTTGCGATCCTCTCACAGGACAGCAATACAGTACAGCCACAAGCAAATGCTGTGTATGAAGAAGGGTTCAAGCGGTATAAGTTATTGTACGAAGCTCTGAAAGGCGTTTTGCGATCGCCAGAAGAAAACGATTAGAACTGGTAGCGGCGTTTGTTCGTCGAGTTGACTTTTTTCTGCGAATACAATAGTATTCAATATATGGTACACACTGTCATTGATTTATTTGCTGGTGCTGGGGGCTTAACTACAGGTTTTCACTTAGCGGGTTTTCAAACGATATGCGCTATTGATGAAAATGCGAAAGCTTTGGCAACATTTAAGCATAACTACCCAGAAACAAAATTAGTTCTGGCAAAGGATATTCGCACAATTAATGCTAGGGAAATTCGACTAACACTTCAATTAGAAAAAGAAGAGTTAACCGCGATAATTGGTGGCCCTCCATGTCAAGGATTCTCTCGCAATATTCCTGCTGAATACAGATATTTAGAAGACCCTCGCAACCAGCTATACAAAACTTTTTTAGAGTTTGTAAAAGAATTCCGACCTTTGTATGTTGTGATGGAGAATGTACCCGAAATTCTGAAAGCCTATAACGGTACAGTTAGAGAAGAGATAACCATAAAACTAGAGCAAATGGGATATGGGGTGACATCCGCATCATTAAATGCTGCAAATTATGGGGTTCCCCAAACTAGAGCAAGAGCTTTTTTTGTAGGATGTTTGAATGGTGTTGCTCCTACAATTCCAGAACCTACTCATTATGGAGATATTAAATCTCTTAAATCCGAACAAAAGAGTATTCAGCTAAATTTACTACAGCCTATAGCCTCTCCAATTGTGACTGTCAGAGACGCGATCGGAGATTTGCCATTACTAGAAGCTGGACAGGAATATACCGCAGAGACATATATCTGCGAACCGCAAAGTAATTATCAAAGATTACTACGTAGCGGTAGTAACAAGCTAGTTAATCACGTTGCTCGTAAATTAAGCTCCATCCAAATGTCTAGAGCTAGAGTTTTAAAAGAAGGTCAAGATGCTAGAGATTTACCTCCAGAACTAGCGCCAAAAAAGCATTACAGCGGAGCTTATGGAAGACTATACTGGGATAAACCCGCTAGAACTATTACTAGGTGGGTTTTTCACCCTGGATCTGGAAGATTCTTTCATCCCACACAAGATAGGACTATTACAATCCGTGAAGCTGCAAGGCTTCATTCTTACCCAGATAAATTTCATTTCCTGGGTTCATATACGGAAATGGCAGACCAAATCGGAGAATCAGTACCTCCCTTGTTAGCTAAAGCGATCGCTGAATGTATTCTCCAGAGGAGTCCTCATCATCTTGTGGCTAATTAAACTTCTGTTCAAGAGTTGACAAGATGGCTTGCACGTACTCATCAGGTGTCAGGCGGTTTCGCTCAATTACGATCCGAATTGGTTGCTCTGGAATAGTTTGGACTTTAAAAAGTTGCTTTTGATTTTTATACCAAATTAATGTTAGCTTACCATCAATTTTTCCTTGTAATCCTTTGCCTGCCTCTCTAGTATTTCGATCGATTGACCAGTTCCAAGAAAACTGATGCGGATCGAGTGGAGTTAGGGGGTACTCGACATATACATATTCAGTGGCGTTTTTCTTTTTGCAAAGGATGCCTTCGTAGCTATCTGTTACACCTTGTAGAGTGCGATCGTATATCAGTTTTTGGTTCCAATGGTAAACGATCGCTTCTCCCAAATTTGCTGGCGGTGAGTCTACTGTCAAACCAGGAAAGCCTAGTGCTGCTGCTTTTGTAACTACATCGGCTCGTTGAATTACGAACGCAAAAGTAAATCCAGGGTTAAGGTTTGGTAACTGAATTGTCTTTAATGACCAGCCTGTTCGCGTTCTAATATCAACAGCATCATGTAGAAGCTTAGTGCGCCCAGATGTAGGATCGGAAAGAGGAATATTTTTAACATAATGAAATATCGCTTCCCAGGAGTAATCCTCTATGGAGCCAACAATGGGAGCGGCAATTGTCGCAACGATCGCTTCCCTTAATCTCTCAACTTCCTCACTCGTCAGCATCCAAAGATTCCTCAACTGCTTCCAGAAGTGCGCTCATAGTCACGCCTAGTGCAGTAGCAATTTGGTAAAGAACCCGGACAGATGGACTTTTCAACCCTCGTTCTAGTTGGCTGATATAAGTTCTATGCAGATTCGCAACCTCTGCAAGATGTTCCTGTGACCAACGTTTCGCCGTGCGAAGACGTTGTATCTCTACTCCTAGAAGACGATCCAATTTTTTGAGCGGCATTAAAGCTAGGTTAATGCCTTGAATACAATAGTGCTATAGACTATAGTATTCAAACTGGTGCAAACTCTTTGTATATCTTGATTCAGCCGATTTTGGCAAGGATCGCTTAAGCAGCTGCTTCGTCGATAAGTTGCAAGGGGTTGAGGAGCGCGATCGTCCAAGCAATTGTCAACGCAATAAAGCTTAAAGCCCATCAAATCAATGGTTGTGAGGAATCTGTCCATTCTTAGCACTGCGCGATCGCTCCTAAATATCCCATTTTGGGATAATCCCAAAATCGGTTTATCGTATCTGAGGCACAGATATTTTTTAAATAAGGCAAGATGAAATCCATCTTTAGCCCTGAGTATGACATTTTTCGCCAGCGCATGATTGCGGCAAGGAAGGAAGCTAAGTTGACGCAAGCAAAACTTGCTAAATCTCTCAACAAACCGCAATCTTTTGTGGCGAAATATGAAAACGGCGAAAGACGATTAGATGTGATTGAATTTTTGGTAGTTACTCGTGCGATCGGCATAGACCCATGTGAAATTATTAGGGAGATTGAGCAACAATTAGCAGGGACATCTTGTGGAGAAAAAGGATGAATACACAAGATGTAATTAGATCGGCATCTCATTATTTAGATGGGTTATCTGGACATATTTTTGACATATTGGATATTACCAAACCTATCTCTGTAGATGCAGCAGTCAATTTATCTAAAGTTATCTCCAAGCTTTCGCCACTACTGGGAAATCTGATTGAATTTAATACTGTTGAGTTTCTAAATAAACAAGACGAATTCTCTGAGTTTGGCAAGTGGCAGAGGCAAGACCCTGGTTTTCCCGATACCATTTTTGTAGGCAGCGTTCAACCAACGCCAGGGTTAGAAATTAAAGCATGGTTTCCGCTTGCTACAGAAATAACAGCACGTTTCAAAGATAGCCAAAACCATTTCCAATTTGACCAGACTTATGTTGCAATTTTGGCATGGCTACCAGAGAGAGTTATTTATGGTAAACCTCGGATTGTTGATGTATGTGTTGTTTCTGGTTTGTCTGTAGCTGCTGCTAGAGATAATCACTACCATAATCCACCAGATTACCTTGTTTTAGAGCCGGAAGACACAACTCAAAGAACTGCTAATCTACAGCAAACAAACACTAACGGTTATAAATTTCAAGGTTCTACAGAAGAGTTTTTAGAAGCACAAAAAATAGTTGAATCATGGGGAATTGAAGGAAAAATATACAGACCGACCAGAGAATATCAATTACTTTTACGGGAATTGTTGATACGGTATAAATATAGGCTAGATACCAATTTTGCGAAGATGGACAGGATTGTACATCCGGGTATAGAGCAATTCAAACGGCGTGTTTTCAATATTGAAGTTTCTGGGATGACGATCGGACAATGGAATAGATTGCTATCAACCCGTAGAGAAAATCCCATCAAGCAAGCTCTACAAACCTACTTGGATATTAAAGAAGAGAATATTGATGAACTTATTGAGTAAATCTGTTTACTCCATAGTAAAAATAGTCTGGGTCGATTTCACAGGAGTAGGCTTTTCGTCTCAAGTTACGTGCTGCTAGCGATGCACTAAATAAGCCTCCAAATGGTTCCCAAATAACATCATTTTCATCACTTGAAGCTTCAATGATGAGATTCATCAAGTCAAGAGGTTTTTGGTTGAGATGTACCGCTTTACCAGAAGGTATTTTAATTCGCTCATCTCCTCGCAAAGCATGACGTTCCCAAACGTTTGTAAACCCATGAGGACATTTAAATTTCGATCGCATTTGACTCCATTCTCGTCCCGTCAAAGGTCGATCGCCATCTAAAGAAAAATATGGTCTGCCTTCTGTATTTCCATATTCATTTGCATAATTTACCAACTTTTCAAACATTTCTGGAGGTGGAAAATACCATAAATGCCCTCGATCGAAATATTTTCTAGTTGCCGCATCTGCTACACCGCAAGCATTATTTGCTCTTTTTAGTGGCAGTCCCGATCGCTTCCATTCTTTAAGCAACCATGTTTTCAAAGGAAGCTCATTAATAGTTACATCTCTAACATATTGAACGCAGACTTCTGTAACTACTGGAAACCTGCGAATCTTTCCTGTATTTACATTACCCGCTATATGACCTTTGCCTTTATTCCAAATATTACAATTAACATAACGCCAACCATGCTTTTCTAGAATTGGATGAACGACAGCCCAACCTATTTCTGAATTCCAAAACCACAGTGTCGTACATGGCATAGCTGCCTTTGACCAAGCTTGAATATGAGGTTTATACCACTCAGGTAAATCGAGATGATCGGAGGTATCCCCTTCAAATCCCAGCACACCATAAGCCCCATCTGACACGATAACGGTGGGTTGTTCCCATCGATCGTAATGTTCGAGGCTATTGCCCAAGGATAGAGTAACAAATTCATCACTCCATACAGAAAAGCTTGGATTTGCGTCTAGCTTCACTACTTTTCCGCGACCAACTGTACTCGTTGCCTTGGGTTTTAGGGTGTTGCAGGGGTCTTGGTTAGGCAAACTCATCTAATAACTCTACGAATTAAGAAAACTAAAGTGCTTGTCAATTTATCCCTTTTTAGGATATCTTGGCTGGGGACAAACACTAAATTTTAGCCAGAATCGCTTGGGCAGCAGCTTTACCGACTCTTAGGAACGGTGGAGAAAGGCGATCGCACATCTGGTTACAAATTTTGGCAGATATTTTGCAAACTGAACTGATTGTGCCTTCTTCAGAAGAAGGTGCAGCCTAGCTTTTGGAACCAGCAACGATTCCAAGCGATTTTTTCTGCACGTTTGGGAGCTTAAAGCATAGAGATGATGGTTGCAATCGTTGCGACTGTTGCCTTTCCTTCATCAGATCTCAACCAGCTTAAGAATTGTGTCCCCCGATCGAACACTCTCCATTTAGGATCGTGCTGTTGAAGAATAGCATATCCTCTCACTTGGCTCATAATTTCCGAGGGAACGTTTTCACTCCAATTATCATTCCTGTTACATCTACCAATCGTACAACCATCTACTCCGTAAGAGTGAACACCAGAAACCCAAATTGGCTGCTTATTTTCGTCAACAAGAATTACGCTTACTGCTCCAGTAAAACCTGCTAGCTGTACCCCGGTTCGCGTATTTGTAACTGCTGTGAGTGTTCCATCTGCATTTAATGAAAATGAAGTACGCATTCGACCGTTTGCTACTCTATCCTCTTTATTACCTGTTATTGGAAAACTTACTGCATTAACTCCTAAAGGATTAACTATCCTAAATGTCGCATCTTTCCGAAAAAGCTCACTCTCATCTTTTTCAAGGTACAAGTTAAAATCACGATGACGCAAATAACGACCTGGGGAGTTATAAGACTCAAAAGATGCTAGTGTTGAATCAGCTAATCCTGGACGTTGACAGAATGTTGCATCTGCTTTAAATAGTTGTGAATTTTCTAAAGTAGCAAGTTTAATTCTAAATTCTTGATGTCGAAGATATGCTCCCGGATTATTTTGAGCCTGAAATGAGACGCAATTGCTATCTGCTAATCCTGGAACGATTTTAAATGTTGCATCTTGTTTATCTAGAGGAGATGAAATTGTTGAAATTTCTCCTAATAAATTGCGATGACGTATGTATAAATTAGGAAAATTGTAGGATTGTAGTGAATGGTACGCACCTTGCTGTGCTAGAGCTTTATCACTTCCTAAATAT
>NZ_JACJUP010001060.1:0-2469 GCF_014748295.1 Planktothrix sp. FACHB-1355
TTACAACTTTTACGGTATGATGAATACTTACGATGAAGTTGGGCAACTTTATTTAGAGTATAAAAATTTTGCACAAGCGCTCTCAGCTTTTCAAAAAGGTTTGGAACTAGCCCAGCAGTTGAAACACCGTGAAAGCTATTTCGCCAGACAGATTCAGCGAGTGACAGAACAAGCTAATCGTTAGGGGCTCTTAAAAGTCAAAAGTCAAAAATAAAAAGTCAAAAACACGAGGGAGAGGGAAAGGGAGGAGGTAAGAGGAGTAATTTTGACTTTTGACTGTTTAACCCCCTCTTGAGTTAGAGTCTGGAATAAGAAGGTTTCCCACCGCAGATTGATGAGAGTTGTTTGATGAACCGATAAATTTGGGGATGTAAAGAATCTGCCGTCGATGGAGAGCAAAGAGGAGAAATATGAAACCTTCTAATTTAACCAAGGTTGTGGGAGCCAGCGTCATCGCTCTAAGTTTAACTATTTTGCCTTCAACACTACCTGCTACTGCTCAAACTGACACCAACGTTGATAGATCTGGCCCTGTTATAGACAGGACTCCTTTCCAGGAAACAAGAGACGATAATAATAATTGGGGTTGGTTGGGATTGCTGGGTCTGATCGGTTTAGCTAACCTGTTCCGTAAGGAACCAGAACGGACTGTTTCGCGCGATCGCGATGATGTTATGGCTGGTGACCCAGGTTCCAGACTGTAAGTTTCCACACTTAATCTGACTACCAACTTGTGTGATATAAAATAGAAACCGGGTTTCTTCAAGAAACCCGGTTTAGTGATATAGAAACCCGGTTTCTTCAAGAAACCGGGTTTCTAAAACATCCACCCCTGAAGGTGTAATTGCCTTTCTGTTTTTAAGAACGATCGTCTAAACTTCTTAGTTGTAGTTCCACTGCATTTAGATAGTCATCATCTGCCATAACACTAGATGGAAGTCGGTTGGCTTTCACTGCACTCTCGACGATATCTTCGGCATCGACAGTTCCTGTGCGATAAGCAGAAATTAGACCTTGGGCGCTGGGAATTCCTTGCTCCTCGAAGTAACCTTGATAAGCCATATAAACTAGATTGAAAGGTTGCAATTCAAAGCTAGGAACCGTGGGGGTACTACTTGAGGAGGCAGGGTTATCAGTCGGTGATTCAGCTCTAACAGCAGGTGCGGCGACAGCAGACAGCAACACAACAGATAAACCACCAATAATTAAACGTTTCATCACAAAATCTCCCAAATGAATTGAAGTAGCTCGGTTAATTACTTCCTTTAATTACTAGGATGATTTATTGTGATGGAGATTACATCTAACAATTAGAATAAGACTCAAGGTAGAATAAATATTGTTTGGCGAGCGAGTTCATATCTACAATTGAAATTTTTAAGTCTTACCAATGACAGATAATTTTACGTTGACAAGCTTTAGGTTCACCGAATTTTTTGGATGCTGTGCTTTTGGATGCTGTGCTGCTGATGAGGTAGGTTTTTTAAGTTAAATCCAGTCAGGTGGGTGAGGCAAAGTACCGTAGAGTTCCCTTAATTTAGCCAGATCTTGTCCAAACCAATTATTAAGCCACTGACGGTAGGCTTGAATTGCTTGTAGCTCGATCGCACCCTTATTGACCATCTGTATAATTAAATGAGCGGCCATCATCCCGGACATAATTGCTTTGAGAACGCCGTGAGAAGAAGCCGGATCGAGTACAGCAGCGGCATCTCCAACTATAAAATAACCGAGACCGGCGCAAGCAGGCACAACGCGCCAGGTTACATCTGCCGCACCGATTTTACCTTTGGGTATGAGTCCTTGGAATTCTTCAGGAAGCCAATTTTTTTCAATTGTTTCGTTAGCAAAAAATAGTCGAGTCCATTGATAAAGTTGGGGACGCACCCGCGCTGTCCAAGTCCACCCGCTTTTGTCTGCAACTATTGCCGGTGCATCATCCCGAATCGGACAATCTCCCGACGCATATCCATAATAAGCAATCAGACGGGGAGAATAAGTTTGAATTGGCAATGTTAACTGTTTAGCTAGCCAGTGTCCGCTACCGGCAGCGTCGATAATAAAAGATGATGGCAAAAAACCATCTGATGTCTCAACTCCGACAATCCGATTTTCCCTGACCACAGGATGCAAAGCGCGACAAGGTTGCCGAATTTCGACGCCTAACTCAATAG
The DNA here is from genome assembly GCF_014748295.1 of Planktothrix sp. FACHB-1355. NCBI lineage: Bacteria > Bacillati > Cyanobacteriota > Cyanophyceae > Oscillatoriales > Microcoleaceae > Planktothrix > Planktothrix sp. FACHB-1355. The sequence continues at coordinate 2,175 of NZ_JACJUP010001060.1, forward strand.
CTTGATTTTGCAAAATAGCATCAAAATGCGATCGCCATGCTTGAAAACCGCGCCACTTTCCCCTTTCATCTGCACCGAAAGGCACAAATGTCGATTCGCTTGACCATTTAACCCAATTTCCTTCGTGTCTGAGGAAATCGGCAGAGAGAATTTGTGCTGCTACGCCTAACTGTTCCAGAAGCGGTTCTATCCCTGGATGGAGGGTTTCGCCGGGACGATCGCGGGGAAAAGTTTCGCGTTCGACGATAACGACGCGCCAACCCATTTTAGCTAACAAGATCGCCGCCGCCGCACC
>NZ_JACJUP010001061.1:0-2466 GCF_014748295.1 Planktothrix sp. FACHB-1355
GAAGACTTTGGGCCACTAGCTTGAGGCGTCGCAGTTGAGCCTGCATATCTTGTTGAGTCCAACCAGCCGCAAACGTATTGAAACCCCAGTTAACTAGGGGGTTGGGAATTTGGAACTCAAAACGATTGACTAGACGAGTACCCTCTGCTAAAGGTTGACATTCCCAGCGATCGCGTCCTTTAAAAAATCCCTCAAATTCCCAGACTATCAGACCCGGTTCCCTTTCCACCACAACGCTTTCCAGAGTAGGCTGCAACAGCGGAATCTGAATGATAAAGCGACTGCGACTGCCAATCTCTGTATTCCACTCACCTACGGGATCGCAACGCAGGGCGGGGTTAAGCCATCGGTGCATCAAGTCGCGCTCTGCAATACAGCGTTCCACCACTGTAGCAGGAGCATTAATTTGAATCGATTGTTCAAAAACTCGCTCTTGTGACATAGTTAGGGCGTCGGGGCTAGGGGGTAGGGAACAGGGAGAGCGGGGGATAAAAGGTCGGAGTTGTCCTCACTGCCTTGGCGGTTGCAATATCACAGTACTAAATAAAATGTCAATATAAGCAAGCCGAAAAATCGCGGCATCCCAGTGTAATAAAAAGTAAAAATCAGCGAATCGCTGCCTTTTAAGCGTTAATTATCTATAAAGATAGAGTAAAAAAGCTTTTTCTGGGTGTATGGTTGTCGATATTCATCTCATACTGTCTTAGCTGAGAATTTGTCAGGGAAGATACAAAAATTCACAGCTAAGGTTTCATAGTTTTACCGATAAATTTTGAGGGAACTAAACAACGATGAATGGCATTTGGCAAAGTATGGCACATTTGGGTGTGAGCGTGCCGATGCTCTCTTATGAAATTTTGGCACAAGCCGCACCGCGACGCCCCTTGCCTCCGCCAGGGGCAAGGCCAGGATTCCCTAACGACTTCAATAGCTTTTTCCAGCAAATGGCGGCAAATTTTGGTGATTTCGTGCCTAATTTGCTGGGGGCGATCGCAATTCTGGTAATCGGCTGGCTGCTCGCACTCGTCGCCGCCGCCGTCGTGCGGGGGCTACTGAATCGCACCAACATCGATAACAAGCTGGCGGCCTGGGTTACGGGGCGTCAGGGTGATGCAGAACTGCCGCCAGTAGAAAAATGGATATCCGAGGCTGTTTATTGGATTATCTTCCTGTTTACGCTGGTGGCCTTTTTACAGGCACTCCGGCTGGAAGCAGTTTCTGAGCCTCTCAACAACTTACTCAATCAGATCTTCTTGTTCCTGCCCAAATTAGCGGGGGCAGTAATTCTGTTGGGTGTCGCCTGGTTGCTGGCAACCCTAGTAAAACTGGTAGTAACGCGCTCTCTGCGGCTGTTTCGTCTGGACGAGCGTTTGAATCAGCAAGTAGGTACCGAACAGCGGAACCAGTTTTCTCTGAGCGAAACAGTCGGCAACACGCTCTACTGGTTCATATTCCTGCTGTTTCTGCCCTTGGTATTGAACGCCTTGGAGTTAGAGGAAACTTTACAACCAGTACAGCAACTCCTGACTCAAATCCTTTCTATTCTGCCGAATATCTTCGCAGCGCTCTTAATTGGTGCGGCAGGCTGGTTAGTAGCTCAAGTGGTGCGGCGAATTGTCACCAATCTGCTGGCAGCTGGTGGGGCAGATCGACTGGGTACCCGGTTTGGGCTGAATCGAGCCACAACGGGACAATCGCTCTCCGGCATTATCGGTACGATCGTCTACGTACTGATCCTACTTCCCACAGCGATCGCAGCCCTCAACACGCTGAAAATTGAGGCAATATCGGCTCCGGCAATCCGGATGCTCAACGATATCTTCCTCGCCATTCCCAAGATTTTCACGGCTGGGCTGATTCTGGTAATCGCCTACATCATCGGGAAATTTGTGGCAGATTTGCTCACCAATATCCTGACTAGCATCGGCTTCAACAATATTTTCAACTGGCTCGGTTTCGGAATCACCCCGTCGCCTCGGATTGTCGTTCCGCCTGCTAGCGCACCAGTAACGGAAGAACCCGTCCCTCCGACAGCAGGAGAACAAGTAACGCTTCTTCAAACCGCACCGGGCATAACGCGAACTCCATCAGAAATAGTGGGAATCATAGCGCTTGTCGGCATTATGCTCTTAGCTGTAGTGCCGGCAACAGAAGTGCTGCAATTCCCAGCCCTCACTGCTATTGTTACCGGTGTGGTCGCGGTATCTGGTCGGATTCTGGCTGGATTGGTGGTATTTGCGATCGGCTTGTATCTGGCTAACCTCGCCTATAACCTGATTACCAGCTCTGGCAATCAGCAGGCAAGGATACTCGGTCATGCCGCCCGAATCTCTATTATTGCCTTGGTTTCGGCGATGGCGCTGCAACAAATGGGTATTGCCAGCGATATCGTCAATTTGGCATTTGGATTGCTCCTGGGTGCGATCGCAGTCGCCAGTGCCCTCGCCTTTGGTTTGGGTGCCCGCG
>NZ_JACJUP010001062.1:0-2462 GCF_014748295.1 Planktothrix sp. FACHB-1355
GACTGGGGAAAAGTCAAAATTCCTCCCTCTCCCTCTTCCCTCTTCCCTCTTCCCTCTTCCCTGTTCCCTCTAGCCCCTAACCCCTAATCCCTAACCCCTTTTTTCCTTTTGACTTTTCTTCTTCGCTAAGCTGCAACGCTTCTTAAGGCAGCTTGGGCTTCGCGCCGCAATCTAGCGGCAATTCTAAACATTTCGTGACCTGCGTGCAGATAGCTCTCATCGTAGTTGAAGGTGAAGAACTCTAACTCGTTAATACCATCCCCAACTCGATCGAGACAATAATAAAGACTTGCCGCCACGCTAGCGACTTGGGCGGGATTGGGCATCGAACGAAAATAACGCTGAGCTTGCTCTAAAAAGTCGCGACACTCTTTCAGGTAATCTTGAAAAGCTTCCATAAGTCGATCGTCAAATGGGTCAGCAGAAAGTTCTTCTATACTATCCTCCAGAGAATTGAGAATCCGACAAAGCAGGCGATTCACAGGCTGATAAACTTGGTGCAACCATAGCTCAATTTGCTCGTCAGTATCTCTTGCATTTTTTCGCTGTTTTTGGTATTGTTTTTGCGCTGCTTTAGTACGTTGTTGCCAATCGCCAGCAGCAGTAGCGGAGGGATGGCGTAATTGTCGATCGTATGACTGTCGCTTATGAGGATCGCTAAGTACTTCATAGGCAGCGTTAAGCTCAACGATATGTTCGTGATTGGCTTCTTTGTGCTGGCTATCTGGATGATAAACCTTTGCCAAACGGCGATAAGATTGTTTAATTTCAGCTTGAGTTGCCTGCGGATTGACTTGCAGGGTTTGATAGTGATTGAGATCGGTCATAAAAGTGGTTCGGTAGTGGAAAAATACGATCTTGATAGGTGGATAGCAGTAGCATTGGGAAAGCCGATCGCCTTTGTGCAGGTTCGATCGAGTACCCCACCTATCAAGATCGGATTTCTGAACTACCAGGGTAGCCCAAGCGAAGATAATTTGGGTTCCGGATCTTGGAACAAAGGCGTACTCAAATAGCGCTCTCCAAAGCTGGGTTGAATCATTACGATCAGGCGTCCCTCATTTTCTTTTCGCTGCGCTACGCGAATCGCCGCGCACAGCGCTGCACCGCTAGAAATACCGGATAGCAGACCTTCTTCGCGAGCTAGACGACGCCCGTAGGCGATCGCATCTTCATCGGTGACAGCGATCGTCTCGTCAATTAAATCTACCTTAAGTACTTGGGGAATAAAGCCAGCCCCAATTCCCTGAATTTTGTGCGGCCCTGGTTTTCCACCAGCAAGAACCGGACTGTTAGCAGGTTCGACGGCAATGGCACGAAACGAAGGTTTCCGCTGTTTGATGATTTCCGCCACCCCAGTAATCGTACCGCCCGTACCCACACCAGCTACCAGGATATCCACCTGTCCATCCGTATCTTGCCAAATTTCTTCAGCTGTCGTCTCCCGATGAATTTGCGGGTTAGCCGGATTGCGAAACTGTTGCAACATATAAGCATTCGGAGTTGTGTCCACAATCTCCTGCGCTTTCCGAATTGCACCGCTCATCCCTTCAATTCCAGGAGTCAGTTGCAATTCCGCTCCGTAAGCTCGCAACATTGCCCGTCGTTCGTTGCTCATCGTTTCAGGCATCGCTAATACTAGCCGATAACCCCTAGCCGCAGCAACCATTGCCAGCGCAATTCCCGTATTTCCAGAAGTAGGTTCCACCAAAATCGTTTTACCGGGTGTGATTCGCCCTTCCTCTTCTGCCTTATCGATCATGCTGACGCCAATCCGGTCTTTGACGGAAGATGCTGGGTTCATTCCCTCCAACTTCACCACGATTTGCGCCACACAGCCTTCTGCTTGTGGAATGCGATTTAACTGTACCAGAGGTGTAAGACCGACTAACTCGGTGATGTCATGGGCAATCCGCATATTTTTTAATTACTCGTAAACTGTTTGTGCTTAGCGATCGGTTGTCAGTTGCCAGAGGATTTTATTTTTTTCCCTGACTCCCGACGCCCCAGCCTCTAGCCCTTTTTTTCAGATGTAATACATAATATCTAGCTGACGCCTAGCATCTCGCTTTTCGCGCAGATCTTGGAGTGTATATTTTTGCAAAACGGAATTAGCCGCTTGCAGTCCTTCCTGCCATATTTCTCGCACAACAGCACTTTCTAGCGTTTTGGGGGCAGAATCGCGCTCAGATGGTTGAGAATCCTGTCCTTCCAGACAATAGACCACATCTAAAAGCGTAATTTTCCAAGGTTCCCGACCCAACACGTAGCCTCCTTTCGCTCCCCGTTGGCTACGCACCAAACCGCAGCGCCTCAAAGTAGCCAGTAGCTGTTCTAAATAGCGATCGGGTATATTTTGTTGAGCCGCAATCTGCCGAATTTGCAGCGGTTCGCCACTTTGGTAGTGAATTGTCAGCTCCAAAAGAGCTAGTAGCGCGTATTCACTTTTACACGAGAGTTCC
>NZ_JACJUP010001063.1:0-2409 GCF_014748295.1 Planktothrix sp. FACHB-1355
CCACCGATCAAAGTTTGTCCATCCTGACTGAAAGCCAGAGAATTCACTTCATCAATTTGCCAAGAATCCATCCAGGGATATTCTGAAAGGACGCAAATCTCCTTACCCGTAGTCATATCCCAAAGCCTGATTTCCCCGCGACTGCCACTAGCCAAAATTTGCCCAGATGGATTGATGGCAAGCGAATAAATTGGGTCTGGATGACCGATGAGGGTATGCAAGCATCTCCAACCGCCCACAACTGTAATGAGAGGATTACGATCGGGCATCTGTTGAATTGTTTCAGGGACTAGCAACCGATCTTCTGGGGGAGTGTTGGCGGGATTTAACGATTCCAAATAACATCGCAAACCGCCAGCATAGAGCAAATCGCCTGGTTTCAGGTAAGTTTTGGGGCCGCTGAATTTAATCTGGTCTGCGGGCAAAAAACCAGCCAATAATGTTTCGATTTGCCTACCTCGCGAGTGATAGGTAGCTATAAAAAACGAACAAATAAAGATGAAAAGTTTATGAGTCTTGATGTCTGATTGAGTTACTAACCACCGGACTTTATCTTTTTTGAGGCTGGTAAAACTTTCGTTATCGCAAATGTGAACTTGAATGCTTACTGTGGGATAGTCTGCCAGGGTATAAGTAAATCTACTTTCATTACGTAGGCTTCCCTCATCATTCAGTTCTATGTTTGAGAGAGGGTCAATTTTAACTTTTTTGATTAGTTTGTCCAGACGCGCCGACATAATTGCATCGACCAGCCGCTCTCGGATCAGGTATTGGTATGCGTCGTGCTGGAATTGTGCTTGGAAATCTATCCAGTTATTGTACTCTGGGGGAGGCGGTGGCGGATTTTTGGCGATTCGGTCAGCTTCTCGCTGGCTTGTTTCCAGTATTGTTTGTAACTCGTCGCCACAGATTACCATCATTTCGCTGTGGCAACCTCGGATTTCGGAATTCAGCATACTCGGCTCTAGCGCTTTTTGCTTGCTCAGCCGTTTAACGAAGTCAGCTTGTTGATATCTCAGCGGTGTTGTCCAATCCATCGGCAAGAGGAGATTTTATTATCTGAGGGTAGGATTTTGTTCTGTAAGCGTTTTTAATGCAAGTGCCGATCGCCAACGACTTGTCGAATTCAGCTTTTATTGCTACGTTGGCCAATAATATCCTTGAGAGGATTATCGGGGTGCTTTCATCATCGACCCTAGCACGAAGTAATACAGACGATCCGTTTGAGTCGATCGTTTTTTCCCGAAAGCTGAGGCAAAACTAATCATTTATTCTGAGGGTCTGCCGCACAAGGCTTGTAAGTTGGCTGGGAAAATGCTTAGAGCCTGTTTGTAAAGAAAAGTTAAGCCCCGATCGACCCAGTTTCTACGTTGAAATTTGTTGACAAACAGCCTCTAAGAGAGAGCTTTGCCAGAGCCATCCTCCACGTTTGCAGTTTTCCAATCTCTTACGTAGGGAGTCAGGGTAATTAAATCCTCAACATTACGCTGTATATTAACGCAAATTGCATCTAGGGGTAGGTCATTGGGATCGTTGCCAAAGGGATTTTCAATTTCAACTCCCATTTCCTCAATGCCAAACAAAGCGAAACTAATCAAAACTACGATTATTCCGGTAAAAAAACCGAAATCCCTGACCAAAGAAAATGGCAAGAAGATACAATAAAGTAATAATAATTGTTTGAGGTGAATCGCATAGGCCAGCGGCATCGGTGTTCTGAGAATCCGCTCGCATCCACCCAAACAATCTACCAAAATGTTCAGCAACTCCTTCATCGCATTCAATTGATATATGTGCAGGCAGTTTTTTTCATATTGTTCCTGTAGGTAATCCTCAATCCAGAAAGCAATTTCTAAAGGAGGATTGTTCATAGTCTTGAGCTTTTGATACCTAGATTGGGAGATTAATCCTTCTAAATCGTTGTCGATCGGCTCTGACCTTAACAGCAACTTAGTCGCCACTGCAAAAGCAACCAGTAACTTTAGTGCGGAGATTTTGGCATTTTTATCTTTTGGTTCGCGTTCTTCAACGGATACCCAAATTTGACGAGATAAGTTACGCACGCTATTGTTTATATTTCCCCAAAGTTTGCGGCCTTCCCAAAATCTATCGTAAGCTGTATTTGTGCGAAAAACCAATAATAAACCTAAGACAATACTGGGAATTACACTACTTAATGTCGGTAAATCTACAGGCAGTCTAAAATGATAAAGTATAGATACGAAAATGCCAAAAACCCCACATCCGATGACGCGAGGCAATACGATCGGAACTACCGAACCTTGAAGGCGTAAAACAGCTTTTAACCAAGACTGCCTTTTCCTATTCATATTACCTACCCTGAAAAACGTTTCTTGAGTTTTTAGTATGCCGATCTTTGGGAGTGGGGGAGTCAAAAGTCAAAAGTCA
>NZ_JACJUP010001064.1:0-2456 GCF_014748295.1 Planktothrix sp. FACHB-1355
CATGGCGTAGGCGGTGATGATGGGTACGGCGATGGTACTATCGGTGTAACAAACAATTGTACTGGGCAATTCTTCGGGATCGACTTTACCCCAGCTGACTGCTTCGCTAGGCGTTGCACCGGATAAACCGCCTGTATCGGGACGCGCATCGGTCACTTGCACAAAGTAATCGTGACCCCGTTCTTCCAATCCCAATACTTCGTGCAGTTGCGGTTGTGTTTGCAACAGGAAGTTTTTCGGACTACCACCGCCGATAATTACTGCTGCACTTTTGCCTTCTACTTGATTTGTACCGGATTCGCGGGCGCAATATGCGATCGCAGCTGTTTCGTTAACATCCAGTGCTGGATCTAATACTAACTGAGAACCTTCTAATGCGATCGCCGCTACATTCATGCCGATCGAGCTATCTCCCGGAGAAGATGTATAGATGGGCACTCCGCATTCGTAAGCTGTCGCCAACAGGGAGGAATGTTTTACCCCCAGTTGCTTTTCTACTTCCCGCACATACTTACCCAACAGGTAATGAAATTCTGCTGTTCCCATTCGCTTCTGAAATTCTTCCGCTTGCAGAACTTTGCGGATGAAAGCATCGGTTTCCAGCAGCACATCATAGCCAAAGGTAATATCGTAAATGCGAATTGTACCTTCTTCCCGCAGCTTGATATCATCAAGAAACGGACTGCTAGCGAACAGTTCAAAACCCAAGCCGAAGTGAATATCGTGGTAAAGATTAGCACCAGTGCTAATCATCCAGTCAATAAAGCCGTTGCGAATTAGGGGTGCTAAAGCTGCTACCCCCATTCCGGCGGGTGTCATCGCACCGGAGAGACTGACTCCCACCGTTACGCCTTCTTGGAAAACTTCGCGACTGAGTAGGTGACAGATTTCGCGCAACCGAGCGGAGTTGTAGGCGGTAAAATAATTATCGATTAAATCGACCACGCCAATTTCTTTGGGCATGGGGGCGGGTGCGATTTTGCGACCAGACTTTTTTGACATTTTTGCACTCCTAAAAGAAGGGGTTAGGGATTAGGGACTAGGGGCTAGGGGAAGAGAGAAAGTAGGGGCTAGGGAACAGTTTTTAGGAATGAGTAAAAAAATACTCGTCGATAAGTTGATTTAACTCGCGCTTGAGTATAAAAGACTTGTCGATGAGTTTTCTTCCCTTAGTTCATAACCCCTATTTCTTTCATCACCTTCAAGTAGCATTCGTATGCTGCTTTGCTAAAACAAACAAAGGTTACTTGTTCGATTGAGGTATTTCGCTGCCAAAATTTCCTAACTTCGGTGACAGCTATTTTAGTTGCGCGTTCGAGGGGAAATCCATACACACCAGTGCTGATAGCTGGGAAGGCAATAGTGCGGATGTTGTTTTTTTCTGCCAGTTCCAGACAGCGACGATAACAACTCGCTAATAACTCATCCTCCTTATAATTGCCACCTTGCCAAATAGGGCCTACTGTATGGATTACCCATTTGGCGGGTAGTTTGTAACCCTTGGTGATTTTAGCATCGCCTGTTTCGCAACCATTCAATTTTTTACATTCTTCATACAATTCCGATCCGGCGGCGCGGTGAATTGCCCCATCTACGCCACCACCACCCAGTAAGGAGTTATTGGCGGCGTTGACGATCGCATCCACCTGTTGTATGGTAATATCGCCTTCGATAACTGCGATTCGGTTTTGTTCCATTTTTGATTCTCAGAGTTTTTGACTTTGCGTGTTTTGTGGTTTTCGGTGCATTGTCTGAATTGCATTATCAAACTCAATCCAAACCTCCTGAGAAAAGCGGCTGAAGCTATAACCGCCAGCACGAAAAACTTTGTAATGATCTAACCAAACCACTAATAGGGTAGCATTGAAAAACAGGCGATGTAGCAGATCTGTGCAATATAATTGCCAAGTTGAGCGGCGATATCGTATTTTTCCTAACTGCTCGGACTGGAAATAAATGTGTTGGTTTTCATCTCGTAAAATTTGTTGACAAAGCTGTTTTAAAACTGCCGATCGCGTGGCATCTGCCAATGCCTTATAATAAACTAAAGCCATTAATTCTGCTGTTAACAAAACTGCGATCGCAAATTCTAAGTTGGCCAATTTTCGCAATTTGCGAAATATTGTATCTGTCCAGTGACGCTGTGCTAGAGGAATTTCCTGCTGTTTCATAAATCGAGCCAAATCAGCGGCGTGTCGTTGTTCCTCCGCAATAAAAAGTTTTAAGGTTTCCACATAAACACTATCTCCAGATATAGCAGCGTAGGCACGGGCGGCTTTTAATAGATTAGTACCTTCGGAACTTTCACCTAATTGAAAGCTGCGGATAGAGTTAGAGATATTTGTTTTCTCTATGTCGCTGAGTCGATAGGAAGCTTCCCAAGGAATGGGTAGCAGATTTTCACGATTGAAACGAAAGTATTCTAACCATTCTGTTGATGTTTTGCTAAAATTATG
>NZ_JACJUP010001065.1:0-2453 GCF_014748295.1 Planktothrix sp. FACHB-1355
CCTAGAAATGGAAGTGATAGAAAGCTCAAACAAAGCGATTCGCGGTAAGATGCGGAGTGTAGGAAATTCCGATCGACCTTGGAGTTCAGTGGATTTTGTGGCTCCCAACTTAATATTTTACAGATTTAGCATCGAACAGCGCGGTTGGCTAGGGGGAGTTGTCTTTTATTCAATTCCTCTCAGTCAGAATCGATGTCGTATTCTAGTGAGAAATTATCGTAACTTTTTACCCCTGAAATTAAAGCTAACACCTCGCTGGTTCGATCACTGGCTTCGCAGCAGAGTTTTAGAGGAAGATTTGCCACAAGTCGTCGGACAAAAGGCAGAAATTGAGAGGCAGGGAAAACCTATGAAAGAAGTGTTTTTACCGCTCAAAACCTCCGACCTATTTGTCATCGAATACCGCAAATGGCTGGATAAATTTGGGTCTTCTTTACCCTTTTATCAGGGTTATGAAACCGCAAAATTGCCTGACAGCAGTAGAAAGTGTCACCAAGCACCAGTATTACTAGATCGACTTTCGCGACACACTCATATGTGTAGTTCCTGTAGTCAAGCTTATCAGGTAACAAATAAACTGAAACAGGGGGCAATAGGAGTTGCGATCGCATTGGCAGCTTTAGCAATAGCAACAGATGGATTTGCGAGTACAATGGCAGTATCGGCTTCTCTGTTAGCAGTCGTTTTGGCAGCTGTCGCCGAGCAAGTCAAAACCAAATTTGAACGTTCTTACAGCCGCCACTAATTTTTAATTTACTTATCTGAGGAGTCATATCAAAAAGAGGTGTTAAAATGTCCGATCTCCGCGAAAGTATGCCCGCACTCGCTCGACACGAAGGCGATTGGGTAGGAACTTATACCATTGTCGATATTGAAGGGAAAATTCTCGATCGGCACAAATCCCATTTAACCTGTCTGTTTCCCGCAGACGGTGATTATTCCTATTACCAAATTAATCGGTATGAGTGGCCAGATGGTAAAAAGGAAGAACATAAGTTTCCTGGCACATATCGCGACAAAAAGCTTTGGTTCGACACGGAACGCATAGAAGGAAAAGCATGGGAAGTAGACGATTCAACTATTATTCTGTGGTTCAGTTACAAGACTATTCCGAACGCTTACTTATACGAGATGATTCAAATTAGTCAGTGCAATAATTATCGATCGCGCACTTGGCATTGGTTCAAAGACGATCGACTTTTTAAACGCACTTTGATTCAAGAAGAACGGATGCAGCCGTAACCGGACAAAAAACATTTTTTTGATTGACAAATAAAAATGATGAGTAAAGAAAACCTACCTCCTGTTTGGAATAGAGTCGGAAAACATGGGGTATTTCCTGAAGCAAACCATGACGAAATTGCTCGTTATAACTTCCTGGCTAATTTGAATCGCTACTTAGCAACAGTTGTATCTCCTGGCAACAAAATTGCATATGAAAAACGGGTGCGTCCAAAGTTCCAAGCAGAACGCGATCGCGACTTTGAAACGCGAGAAGAAGTGCGTGAAGCCATGAAAAAAGACCCTCACTATCAAGCTTGGAGCGCCTTACGCAGATCTAGTATGGAAATGAGACAACAAGCGGGTCGATCGTTGGTATTGCATCAAGCAAATGAACTTGCCGAAAAAGCAGAGCGTTTGAATCAAGGCAAAGATACTCTTAAACTCAATCCAGATCTGGAAATTCCCCATTATGTTCGAGTGGTAGATCATCACTGTATGCCAGGTAGTTATTACACAGAACTCATGGAGGGAGACGTAACAGCTGCGGCTAATTATGACTCCGGATTATTTGTAACAACAACTGGCTTACTGGGACGAATGAACGATGGCGGAGGTAGAGCGATTTCCCAGTGGCTGAAAACCGAGCATCCCGAATTTCAGCCCAAACGCATACTCGATATCGGTTGTGGATTGGGTCACAACGTAGTTCCCATCGCCCAAGCTTATCCCGATGCTGAAGTCATTGCTATTGATGTAGCCGCTCCTATGTTGAGATACGGACACGCTCGCGCTCAAGACTTGGGTGTAAATAACATCACCTTTATCCAGATGGATGGAGCGAATAGCGGATTTGCAGATCGATCGTTCGATTGGATTCAGACCACCATGTTTTTGCACGAAACTTCCTCCAAATCCCTCCACCGAATCGGAAAAGAAATTTATCGTATGCTCAAGCCAGGTGGTTTGACTCTGCATATCGAACAACCGCAATATAGCGAAGATATGGAACTATACGAGCAATTTATCCGTGATTGGGATGCCTATTACAACAACGAACCCTTTTGGTCTAAAATGCACGATATAGATGTAAAAGAACTCCTAACCAAAGCGGGTTTTAAAGAGGAAGCATTCATCCAAATAGCTGTCAAAGCAGCCAATGACATAGCAGAAGGTCAACAAGCCGAAAAAACTGTAGAAGATTACGGTCGATCGCCTATTTGGAATGTATT
>NZ_JACJUP010001066.1:0-2452 GCF_014748295.1 Planktothrix sp. FACHB-1355
TCTGCTATCGAGGTGACATTTTTGTTAATGGTAGGGGCGCGATTGCCAAGGCCGGGTAAAATACATCGTGCAGTCATATGCAGTTAAGCAAGTTGCGTGCGTACCTGTCGTCAGGCTCGATCTGCCTAAAGTACACGCACTCGCGTTGCAGGTGGAGTTTTAGTGATGGATTATCGAGAAGCAGGTGTAGATGTTGAAGCGGGTCGTGCTTTTGTGGAGGGAATACGCAATCTGGTACATCGTACTCATCGATCGGAAGTGATTGGTGGGTTGGGTGGTTTTAGCGGTTACTTCCGGTTACCGACAGGGTTTAAAGAGCCTGTTTTGGTTTCGGGTACGGATGGTGTTGGCACAAAGCTCAAGATAGCGCAAGACCTTAACTGTCATGAAACGATCGGTATCGATCTGGTGGCAATGTGCGTTAACGATGTTCTCACTTCCGGGGCAGAACCTTTGTTTTTTTTAGATTATTTAGCTACGGGTCAGCTGGATCGATCGCAACTGACTCAGGTGATTGCGGGGATTACGGAGGGCTGTCAGCTGGCCGGTTGTACGCTGTTGGGTGGAGAAACGGCGGAAATGCCGGGATTTTATGGGGCGGGAGTATACGATTTGGCTGGTTTTTGTGTGGGGATTGTGGAAAGAAGCCAGCTGCTTGATGGAGAGCAGGTTAAAGTTGGGGATATTGCGATCGGCTTAGCTTCTGCGGGTGTTCACAGCAACGGTTATAGTTTGGTTCGCAAAATTGTCGAGCGCAATAATTTTAGCTGGAGCGATACGCCTCCACAGTTGTCCGGCCAGAGTTTGGGAGATGTTCTGCTTGCCCCGACTCGCATCTATGTTAAGCCGGTTCTGGCAGCACGAGCAGCTGGAATTCAAATACATGGTATGGCTCACGTAACTGGTGGGGGATTGCCAGAAAATTTACCTCGCTGCTTGGGAAAAGGCCAATCTATTCGTATTGATATTGGTAGTTGGCCGATTTTACCGATTTTTGATTGGTTAGCTGTCTCAGGTGAAGTCAGTCCAAAAGCGATGTTCGATACATTCAACATGGGAATTGGATATATGTTGCTAGTATCGCCAGAACAGACAAAGCAGACAATTAGCTGGTTTGAGTCCCATAATATTGCTGCCTATGCGATCGGTGAGGTGATTGCTGGAAATGGTGGTGCGATCGGCCTACCCTAGTGACTTACCCAAGCTATCAGCCAACTATACGCGCAGCGTATAGTTGGGGCTTTTTATGGTTTTGTCAAAGGCGGTACCCAGATTTGAACTGGGGGATGAAGGTTTTGCAGACCTCTGCCTTACCACTTGGCTATACCGCCGAAAATTTAGATTTTAAATATAACACATTCACCATCTGTTTGAAACTGGTTTGTGGAACGATCGTCTTAGCCTTTTCTCTCTGATGGAGTAGTATAAATCTGCCTGACGACAGTTTAGCAATGCTGAGAGATCGCGTGACTGCGATTAAATGTAAATAAATGTAACGATTATGCCGTCAAAACAGCTTAATGCCTTGACAGCTAGAAATCTAACCGATAGGCTAATAAACATACCCGGGTAGAACGACTGATGAGTCATATGCAAGATAAACAAAAGGTTACGTTGTATCTTTCACCAGAGCTGCATCGTCAACTCAAAATTCGAGCCGCAATTGACTCAGAACCGATGTCATCTATTGCTGAACGAGCCATTATTTTCTACCTAGCTCATCCAGAGATAACAGAGGAGATAGAGGCATCGTACGGGCAAACTCATCGGCTCTACAGTTGTCCGGAGTGTAAGGGTTCCGTTGTGATCCAACAGGGAGAATTAGTTTCCCTTATTAAACAGCCAGGTGTACTGCCAGAAGAAGATCTTTCGGTTGAGAAGGTGACGGTAACTAAAGGAACCGATCAACAGGGAGAGCAAGAGTTGGTGCCATGCTAAAGTCGCAAAACTGCAAAAGCAAAAACTGCAAAAGCAATTAGCGATAATAATGCCCAAGCATTAGCAGGCAACTCCTCTAGAAGAATCTGGTAAGGTCTGCACCGTCTCTATTCGGTCGATAGTAGGTCGTGGAGAAATGAAAGAAGAACTAAGCGTTCTCGTTCAAGCTCAATACCCTCTGATCTACCTCGTTACTTCCGAGGAAGAGCGGGCAGAGCAGGCAATCGCAACAATCGCTCAAATGAAACCCGCACGACGGGTATATGTCTGGACAGTGACTCAAGGTATGTCAGAATACGGTCACCCTCGAACTATCCAGCATAATACCGTCTCGCCACAAGCAGCGATTGAGTGGGCGATGAATAGACAGCGAGACCCACAGCGAGATTCTAGTATTTTCATCTTCAAAGATCTGCATCCATTTTTTAACGATCCTCAGACTACGCGGTGGCTCAGGGATGCGATCGCCAGCTTTAAAGGCACCCAAAAAAGCATCATCTTGATGTCACCGGTG
>NZ_JACJUP010001067.1:0-2447 GCF_014748295.1 Planktothrix sp. FACHB-1355
CCCCCAGCGCATAAAACGCTTACCTTCCAACTTAAAAATCCACTGGGGAATCAATTCCTTCAAAATATCAGCCGTAGCGCGTCCGGGAATGCTTTGTTTGACAAACACAAAATCGCCCTTATCCGTCGGGCGCACTTCCAACGCCGACAAAGCGACACCCTGCTTGCGGGCAAAACCTTCCGCCGCCTTGGTCGGTTGTCCATCCTTGAACGCCGCCGATGCGGGTGGGCCTTTGATTTCTTCGACGCGATCGGGTTGCTGTGCTGGCAAACCTTCAATCAGCACAGCCAAACGGCGGGGAGTTCCATATACATTAATTGCCTCACTTGTCAAGTATTGTTCCGAAAGGCTTTTGGGAATAAGACTTTGCCATTGTTGGATGGCGCTACCCACAAAGCTGGCAGGGAGTTCTTCTGTACCGACTTCTAATAAAAAGGATGGCATAACCGAGGATTGAGTTGTCTAGCTAGAACAGTTTATCGCGATTTGACGGTTCTAGGGTTATGATGTGGTAGGGGATGGCGCGTCAACTTGGCTGTGCTGCAACTGAGTTTCAGATTTTACACGGTATATTGCTTCGTAACGAAAAACATTCAGAACTGAACACTCAGCAACAAAGGCAATGCTGGGATGCAGGTACTCAAAAGCGAAAATCACTAGATCTCGATAACCTCGATCGTTTTCGCATATCCAAACTGTCGTCAACTTTTTACCAAGTAAAGACTGACACCAAGATGGTGTATTTTCCGCAGAATGCGTGCTAGCGGTTTCCTGAATTATTTCTATTTCATCAGTATCGGCAATTGGTAGCAAGGTAACTGTAGTATCTTGAAAGAATAATTGGATTTTATCAAGGCAGAGTTCATTGCTAGAAAATTCTTTATCTTCTAGTATTGATACTGCTGTTAGAATTTGTCCGATCGGAAATTCATCTGTTGCCATATATTATGTTTCAGTTTCTTTCGGTAAAATCGCAACTCGAAAACCCAGCTTATCCATCAATTCAATAAAAGTATAAATTTCAGCAGCATTACTTTCTGTTAGTATTTTATCGAGTTTTTCATGCAACTGTTTCGCTGAATCTGAAAGTCGATCGCTTTTTGCACAAGACTCAATTACCTTTCTAACCGCGTTTCGCAGTAGTTCCGGTTCGGGGTCTTTTTCTTCTAAAATAGCTTCAATGTAGCCAGCAGCGTGTTCTGGATCTTTCAGACATTCAATTAAAAACTCCCGGTAGCTATCGCTAGTTGGCATTTTCACGCTTTTCATACTCTTCCCAATACTCCTTAGCTTTGTTGATATCTTCTTCTTGGGTGCTTTTATCTCCCCCGCAAAGGAGAAGTACAATTGTCGATCCTATTTGTCCAAAGTAGATCCGATAGCCTGGGCTATAGTTGATTCTCAATTCATAAACGCCTTCACCAACAGAACGACAGTCACCTAAATTGCCTAGTTCAACTCGTTCAAGCCTTGCGTCTATTTTATATTGAGTTTTGCGATCGCGCAGCGAATAGTACCACTCTAAGAAAGGTATTCTGCCATCTGGCGTAATGTAACGTCGAATTTCCCTTGGTGTTGCTTCCATGATTTCATTTTATACCTATTATAAAACCCTTGTTCTGTTGTAAGATGCGTCAGACTTCGGTGATAAATCGATGCTGGAAAATCTGAACTTCTGACGCACTCTACTACCTGATAGCAGAATTTAAACACACACCTGCCAAATTTTAATTGTATTATCAAAACTGCCACTGGCGAGAATTCGACCGTCAGGAGTGAAAGCAACAGAATTAACTGCACCAGAATGACCAGTGAGAGTACCAATATTTTTTATAGGGTCTTCTATACTCCATAGTTTGATTGTTTTATCTGCACTACCACTAGCAATAATTTTTCCATCAGGACTGAAAGCAACAGTATCAACTGAGGCAGAATGCTGTCCAGGTATTTCCCAAATACATTCTTTAGTGCTTATATCCCACAGTCTGATTGTTTTGTCTTCGCTGCCACTAGCAATGGTTTTTCCGTTATGATTGAAAGCAACAGAACGAACGCTTCCTGAATGTCCAGAAAGATTAGAACTAATCCCTAATCGACTGAGGAATGTTCCAAAAAATCCTTGTTTCCAAATCTTAATTTTTGTGTTCTGATTGCCACCAGCTATGCTCTTACCATCAGGACTTAAAGCAATAGTATTTATCCCTTCTGCACCAGATAAAAAATCCACATATTTACCCGTATTCGTATTCCAAGTTTTGATCTGACCATCAGCTTTACAAAGGCTAGCAATAAACTGTCCGTCAAAATTAAAGGCTACAGAATTTACACGTCCTAAATGCTTATATATTGTCCAATTACCAATGGTGCGAAGAAGTTGACCATTTGTAAAGTTCCAAACCCTAATTTTGCCATCCTCACAACCAGCAGCAAGAGTCTGCCTATCGGGA
>NZ_JACJUP010001068.1:0-2445 GCF_014748295.1 Planktothrix sp. FACHB-1355
GGGAAGATTGCCAGCTAACTGGTGTTTCCAGTAAGCAAGCTGCGTTTGGAACACTTCAACTTGCTGTTGCTGTTGCCAATAGGCAAAATCTTTATACTGAATCGGTAATTTCGCCAGCGGAGAAGGTTTTCCCCTAGAAAAAGCTTCGTAAAGCGCTACTATTTCTCGGATAAAAATGCCGATCGACCAGCCATCCGAGACGATATGGTGCATGACGAGAAGCAAGATGTTTTCCTCTTCTCCCACACGCACCAATTTAGCTCGCAATAAACCTCCGTCTTCTAAATCGAAAATCTGCTGCGCTTCGTCAGTTAAATAATCTTGAATTGATGATTTTTTAACGGTTTTGCAATCCCCTAATTGCCAATCTATCTCTGGATGGATAACTTGCATTGGTTGCCCATCCATTGCCTTGAAACTCATCCGCAGAACTTCATGACGTTTGATAATTTCCTGAAGGCTTTGTGACAAAGCTGCTTCGTTGATTCGTCCAGTCAGGTAAACGGCTATGGCAATGTTATAAGCAGCCGAATTTGGCTCTAACTTATTGATAAACCACAATCTCTGTTGAGCGAAAGAAAGAGGATATTCTGTCGCAATATTGCCAACTGGAGAGATAGGCACTAAGGATTTTGTTTCTCCCGCCGTTATTTGAGCGAGTATCTGCGTTGCCAACATCGAAATACTCGCACCCTCGAACAAATCTGCCACAGATACGGCTACTTGAAAATCGCCCTCAATGCGGTTTTTTAACTCAAAAACTTTTAAAGAATCCAGACCGAAACTGCTCAAAGGTTGCTGTTTGTCCGCAGAAGCTGGCGCTATTCCCAGCACTCGATCGACTTGTTCCTGAAGGTAAGATTCCAGTATTGATTGGCGATCGATCGCCGCAATTGTTAAGATTGCTTCTCGATTCAGGCGAGTAGCATCTTCTCCCTTTTCCCCACAATTCAGAATACTGCTACCCAAGACATCCAACTTGCCTGCCAAAAATTCTGACCGACAAGCACGACGTTGAATTTTACCGCTGGAAGTTTTAGGAATACTACCCGCTTTAATCAGCACCACAGCATAAACTTGTACCTCATGTTCTTCCGAGACAGCTTTGCGAATTGCGGCGATAACTTCCTCGACATTCGCTTTCGATCGAAACTGCAATTCTTGTACGACTACCAATTGTTCTTCATTGCCAATTTCGACAGCAAATGCCGCACCGCTACTCGATCGCAATTCTGGATGACTGCGTTCTGCGCTTAGTTCGATGTCAGTCGGATAGAGGTTGCGACCGCGTATGATAATTAAATCTTTGCTTCTTCCCGTGACGAAAAGTTCGCCATTTTGGCAAAATCCCAAATCCCCAGTTCGCAAAAAAGGCCCTGTGGTGCAGGCATCTTGTTTGCTATCTGCTAAATAGGCGCGGAAATTTTCTTCTGTTTCTTGAGTGCGATGCCAATAACCTTGGGCTACACTTGGCCCAGATACCCAAATTTCACCGACTTCATCCGGTAAACAACGAGTTAATTTTTCCGGATGCACGATCGCAATCTCCTGGTCTGGGATACTTTGACCGCAACTGACAAAACTTCGGATATCCTCATTTTCACCTTCAACTTCGATCGCGCGATCGCATTCCAGCGCACTCGCCCGAACACTTTTAATAGTTGGTGAAAATCTCTTAATTCCACCAGCAACCATCAAAGTTGCTTCCGCCATCCCGTAACAGGGATAAAAAGCTTCCCGGCGAAATCCACACTCGGCAAAGGTAGCAGAAAATCTCTCTAAAGTATCGTGACGGACTGGTTCCGCACCGTTAAAAGCCACATTCCAACTGCTTAAATCGAGCGTCTGGCGTTGTTCTGGTGTAATTTTTTCAATACACAATTCGTAAGCAAAATTAGGGCCACCGCTGGTAGTACCTCGATAGTGGGAAATCGCCTGCAACCACCGATAGGGACGCTGCAAAAAAGATGTCGGCGACATTAAAATGCAAGGAAATCCTCCATATAAAGGTTGCAATATCCCACCGATCAATCCCATATCGTGATAAGTCGGCAACCAAGAAATAAATTTACTGTTTGGCGAATGTTCCATTAAACGATAAGTCACTGCGGCGTTGTGCAACAAGTTGCCGTGACTCACCATTACCCCTTTCGGCTCTCCTGTAGAACCGGAAGTATATTGCAAAAAAGCTAATGTATTCGCTTCAATAAAGGGTTTTTGCCAATAATCTTCTATGTTTGGATCGAGATTATCTGTAGTCAGCCATTGTAAAGTTTCTGTCCCGATTTCTTCTTCTAGCAGGGATTTGACTTTAGATTCGATCGCCGATGTAGTAAGCGCGATCGCTGCTTGTGCGTCAGATGCGATCGCCTTTATCCTGGGCGTGTTGCGTTTGTTGCGCGGCGGATAAGCGGGAACAGCTATCACTCCCGCATACAAACAACC
>NZ_JACJUP010001069.1:0-2378 GCF_014748295.1 Planktothrix sp. FACHB-1355
ATTGCGTGCTTCTCTCACCGTCGCTTCATTAGGGTAAGCATAGACTACTCGCGCTCTTTGATAATCTTGATAAATACCCAATCCGTAAATTGTTCGCAAAGATTCGACGAGACGATCGAACGTGACGCCATTGATTAGATCGAATAAATCGATTTGTTCGGTGCGAATCACTCCTGGGTCTCCCCCAGTAGTGGCGATACCCGGTGCGAGGACGGAAGCTTGAAATATAAATCTGACTGCGGCGGTATCGCTTTTGCGTACTAGCAAGGTTTCGCCGCTACTCGGTCGCAGGGTGGGGTGCGCCTTAATCCAGGCGGCAACTTGGTCGGTTGTTTGACCGGGTAAGGCGTTGACTCTGGAAGTAAAAAGGCAAAAGGTAAAAGGCAAAAGAAAGATTAATTTCAATTTCATCTTTAGCGCCTCATCCTTCATGATTTTGTCGGTTCGATCGCTACTTTAATCGCTTTGCGATCGCGCATATCGCGAAACACTTGTTCTAAATCTTGCAGGGGTCGATGTTCGCTAATCAGTAATTCAAACGGTATGATGCGACGCGAGAGCAGGGAAAGTGCCTCTCGCACATAGGTTGGCGTGTTGTGAAATACACCTTTTAAAGTCAGTTCGCTGTAGTGGAGTTGTTCTGTATTTACTGTAATGGTTGTATCTCGCGGACAACCTCCAAATAAGTTAACCGTTGCACCCGGACGGGCAGTTGCGATCGCACTTTCCCACACGGCTGGCACACCCGTTGCTTCGATCACCACATCCGCACCCCATCCGTCTGTCAGTTCTTTTACCACTGCTGGGATGTCGCTAATTTGGTGATAATTGAAAGTTTGGGATGCACCCAATTTTTTGCCAATCTCTAACCTTTGGTTGTTCCCACCAAATAAAAATACGTCAACTGGATTTTGGATTGCGGATTGGTGAGCAGAATTTTCTCTGCCCCATGCCCCATGCGCCAAAACCGCTACGAACATCAACCCGATCGCACCATCTCCCAATACCACGACGCGATCTCCCGCTTTCACGTTGGAACGGGCTACCCCATGCAGCACGCACGCCAGCGGTTCTGTCATCGATGCCAGGGCGTCGGGCAAGTCATCCGGGATGGACAGGAGGTTGTGCTGTACGATCGCCGCCGGAATTTTCAAGTATTCCGCAAATGTGCCGTTATTCCAAGTTAAGTTAGGGCAGAGGGAATATTCTTGACGTTGACAAAAGAAGCAATTCATGCAAGGGGCAGAATTATTTGCCACCACTCGATCGCCCACCTGCCAACCCGAAACATTCTCCCCAACAGCCACAATCCGCCCAGATGCCTCATGACCGAACAAAGTCGGGGGTCGCAGCATTCTGGCGTGACCGCCGCGACGCCACACTTTCAGGTCAGTGCCGCAAGTGGTTGCCGCCGCAACTTGAATCACAACTTCACCTGCACCGGGAATCGGATCGGGCACAGATTCCAAGCGTAAATTTTCTTGACCGTAAAGTACAGCTGCTAACAAAACCGATCAACTTACCGCCGACAGCGGACGCGACTGCTGTTTTAGAGTATCACAATGCAGCGTCCTGATGGAAAGCAGGGATGGCACTTCCTGGTGACAGGAGGTACAAAACCAGTAGATCCCTTGAGAGCGAATGTGGCGGAGTAGGGTGCTTCCACAACAAGGACAAGTATTGCTGCGCGTATTCATCTTAATCTTGCCTCTTCATTAAAATCCGTTAATTAAATGGTTGGGGTTTTTACAAAAAAACCAACGCTAATCCAAAAGTGCTGAAAATAAAGTGTATAATTTCAAACTTAGATGCCTGTTCGTCAACTCAACCGAGTGGCAGCATTTCATCATGTTGTACTCCTTTACCTGAAAACCCTGGCGGGAGTAGCTAAGCCGACTCTAGTTGAGCCAGGTTTGGGCGATCGTCAGAAGCAAATAAAATCGCAAAGCTTAAAATTGAGCGATTTGTCTTGCTTTTTGAGGTTTTGAACGGTAAAATTAAAATCGTTCAAAGGTTAAGGTTCAAACTCAATACAGGGCTGCCAGTATATTGTTTGCCCTGCATTTGACCAGAACTCCCTTCTCCCCGTTGTACCTAAAGCGGAAGTGTTGGATCGAGTCCAGCCTTGGTTTGAATTAACCGTAAGTTTCCAGCTATTGGCAAGTTCAGTTAATTGTTTCAGCATATCCTCCTCCTGAGTTGAGCTGTCCGATCGCTTCCTGACAAGCTCGACATACTTAACTATAAAAGTCCCTCTTCCGTAGCCTCATCTATCCAGAGGCTCATACACAGATTGGTGATCTTCTATGCAAAATAAGTTTATGAACTTTTGTTTTAGCTTGATCCCCATGCCTATCTCAGTATAATTGCGTAGAGAT
>NZ_JACJUP010000107.1:0-10089 GCF_014748295.1 Planktothrix sp. FACHB-1355
GCACATTTGCTAACATTTGTGCAACAAAGCGAAAATCTATGCTGAATTTTTTTGAAAGATAAGCAGCGTTTCAATTTACGCATTTATAAAATGTAATAGTAATTTAATTATTTAATAAATTTTTTCTATATCCTTCAAAAATAAAAAATTTTAATTTTGCAATACTTCAAGGAATTTCCACTTACGTGGGAATAAAGAGAAAACTATTTTGGTCATTTTCTTTATGAAGCTAATGAAATATACGCAATTAGCATTTAATTTTTCAGTACTTAAAAAGCGTACAAAAGTAAGAGTAAATGGCTACGATAGCTATCGTTATAAGGACTTAACAGGTGCAGTGGGAGTTATTGATTCATATTCCCCCCAAAGCGGTGAATATTCAGTTTATTTTAAAGACAAAACCGGATTAATCTCCAATAATCCCCTCATTCTTCTGTACAAACGCAACCAACTAGAAGTTGTACCCGGACGCGGTAGATGCAGTTGGGAGAAATACCTCGAACGAGAACTTAGGAAAAAGCGCTCACGCGATAAAGAAAAGTGAAGTATTTTCTCTCTAAAGATTTATGCCATCTCCAAGCATTTCCACTAGACCAGAAATAGCAGTCACACAATTAACCTCGTCACAAGAAGCTGACTTGAATCAATGGTACGAAGAATTAGATGGAAAATGGTTAACTGCTATTAATGATAGCGCATCTGAAGAATCCCAAGAATTAGCTGCAATGGAAGCGAATTGGTTAGCCGAGCAAGAATACTATCACGATCGATATCTCTATGCAGACCGAATTTAATTTCGATGTAAAATCACAGCCTAGCCAAAACTAGGCTGTGATAATGTAAGCCATTCAACTCTTACCATGATAGCAAGAAATCTGGCAATCGACACTAACGATACTAACATCAATCGCGCTACCTTAGCCCAATTATCAGTAACCGCTGCTGAACTATGGGACAGCATTGAAAACTGCCCTGAAGGTGTAGAATTAGCTGATACTTACGCACAATTGCTCGACATTCAAAATGCAACCGAAGCTAAAGTTGATGCGATCGCTTATCTAGCAGATCAGCTAAAATTAGACATGGAAATGTGGTCAGATAGGCTTTCAAAAGTTACAGCCCTGTACCAGGTTATCATCCAGCGGCGACGCAATCAATTAGATAGCCTTAAATCCTACTTATTGCGGTTGTATAAGTTAGGGCTAATACCAGAACAAGTTGTCGGTACGGAACGCCGCATTGATTTTCAAAACAATCCTCCTTCTGTCATTCTTTTAGTAGAAGCAGAACAATTACCATCTCAGTTTCAATCGGTGAAAGTCACCTCTGCCAATAAAGAAATTTTGGCTGCTCATAAAGCGGGAGAAGATGTCAGTTCTTTTGCTGAAATTGTGACGGAAAAGCACGTTCGATTTAAACACATATCAAGGAAGAAGAAATGAACGTTACTCGCACGACATCTATTGCTATTACTGCCAACAGTTACGTCAGTTCCAGCATTAATCATAATCATGGTACGGCTAACTTATTCATAGCTGGTAATAGCGAGTCAATCATTATTCAATTCCTGCCCGAAAATCTGCCAATTTTACGTGGTTTGGTGGCAGCATTACAACAATTGGAAGCTGATTTACAACAAACCAAATTAGAAAAGTTGCAACGTCAAATTAATACCATTCAAAATCATAACCGTAAAGCAGTGACGTTGGTAGCAGATAACGATACCTTCTAGTTGAGGGAGTAGGAAGTAGCGAGTGGGGAGTAGGTAATAGAAAAGAGGCGAAGCAATTGTTGATAAAGCTTCCTTCAATTCCTTAATTTCTACTTTCTACTTTCTCTTAATGCCAGTTTACGAAGTTTAGCTTTATTCCCTCTCTACCTCCTACTCCCCACTCGCTATTCCCTATTTCCTATCTCGCTTACGCGACAAGCTATGGGATACTTTCATCGTACTTAAAATCATGCCAGCCAAAAACAGTAAATCTCCTGAAACTACCATAAGTCCAGAAGCTGAAGTGCCATCCAATCCAGTTAATGAACTGGCAATCGACCCTCGTTTACAGCAATTTAGCGCGGCTGAATTTAGCGGTAAGCTGACGACGCTTCCTATTTGCCAAATCCTTAATGAAAAGTCTCCAAACTCGGTAGGACTTTTTATTAAAGAGAAAAACTTGGCTTTAATTGACTGGCGAGGTAGTGAAGCTTCTTACGAGCATACTTTCTCTTCTGGTACAGTTGAAAAAGGAGTTCTCTTTAAATCTCCCCGCTTGCATATTCTAGCTAAGTCCGACCGTTACGTACAATTGCGAGAAACGGGGGAAATTATCGGTAGCTATGAAACTGTGGAAGGTCGAACTAAGTATGAAGAAATTAATGCTGACCCCAAAAAGCCTGCTACTTTACGTTCGTTTTACGTTATCTATTTAGTAGATGAAAAGAACGTTTCTCTGCATACCGTACCCCTGGTATTATCGCTGCATGGAGTAGCAGCAGCGCGATTTGGGGAAGCCTACAACCAGTTTAAGGTGAAAATGGAAATCGCTTATGCTAAAGTAATGGCAACTGGATATCGTTCGTTGAATGATAAATTTCACTGTCTGGCTGTGTTTAACCCGACGTTTAAACCTTCTTTGGAACCTCCTAATGGTGATAAAAAGTCGTGGGTAGCTATCCCAGAATTCGTTGCTAGTCCCGACGAACAACATCCAATTGATGAGTTTTTGGCATTGGATAAACGAACGGAACTTTGGGCTTTAGCTGGGGAAGCAGCAGCCTTTAGCAATAAGCTATTGAAGCCTGCTAATGAAGAATCAGTGCAGAATATGATGGAGGTTGCGCCGGAAACTGTGGAGGCGACTGCTACTGCTGTTGATGAGGATGATATTCCTTATTAGGGAATAAATAATGTGATATGAAGGTGGAAGTATTATTTAGTAATGCTTTCACCTTTATATTATATGCTTCAAAGTGTAACTAACCTACTTGTTTAACATTAATTGAGGAAACTTCTGAGTCAAACTTTCACTGAAATAGTGCTGACACCAAAATTCTGCAATTTCTAACAACATCGGTATGGATTCAGGCGTAATACCAGTACCATACTGTGAAGCGTAACGTTCTACATATTCTTTAGCCAGTTTATAAGCCCAATAGGGAAAATCTTCCTCTACGAAACAACGCAGCGCATACTCTAAGTTTAGTAAATTTCCACTAACGACAAACCGTACTGTCGTCCAGCAAAAAATTCTATAATCATCTCCTTGTAAACTATCAATTTCTTTCAATAATCTACGAAAAGATTGTTGAGTTTCATAAGTAGAATTTTCTAAGTAAATTTCCATCAATGCGATTGCTTCATTCATCAATTGGCTTTGCTGTGACCATTCTGACTCGCTGAAATGTTCGGGACGACCATCCTGATTCATCTGTTCTTGTATTCGTTTAGCAATATAAAGAGCAAATTGTTGAGTAGCAGTTTTATTGGTACAAAAACTTTTTATGCTGGTCAATCGAGTTATAGGTACGGCGAATCGAGCAGTTTCAGCTTCTTTCGCTGTTTGAATCCATTTTTTAATTTTATTAGTAATAGTAGTTTGTTGGTTTTTTTGCTTCATTTGAATGTTTTAAATCAATTTAATGATATTTAGATGTAATTATTCGCCTCATTATCTCTATATTTTTAATTTATCTTGACAAGTTAAGTATTTTACTAGCTTAAAAACTTCCTTATACTCTTGTCAAGCGCTCTCGCAATCGAGTATAACGTTGGGTATCTTGCACTTGTCTGACGGAGAGGGCGATCGCTTTTTTGGGACCCACCAAAACTGCTAATTTCTTCGCTCTCGTCAGGCCAGTATATAATAGATTCCGAGTTAACATAAGATAGTGTTGAGTATACAAAGGTATCAACACCACCGGATATTCGCTACCTTGCGATTTGTGAATAGTTGTCGCCCATGCTAAAGCAATTTCATTCAAATCTGCGAGGTCATATACCACATCTCTCCCATTATATTGTACTGTCACTTCCATCTCTTCATTATCGATTTCCACAATCGTTCCCAAATCACCGTTAAACACTCCTCTATCGTAATCATTCACCTGTTGAATCACCCTATCCCTCACCCGCATCGTACCACCGCGAGTTACTTCTGCCTTATCCGCACTAGGAGGATTAATCAATTCTTGCAACACCTTATTTAAGTTGCGAATACCCACTACGCCTTTAGTCATGGGCGATAAAACTTGCACGTCAGTAGCAGGATTATAACCCAATTGAGGAATCACATCTTTAATCAACTCGCAAATAGCTTGCACCCCATATTCCGCTGACGGCGCACCTATCCACAAACAATCAGATTGAGGAGTTAAAGAAACAGACTCTAATACTGGATAATTACCCTTATTAATACTATGCGCTGCTTTAATAATCCCACTTTGCGCTGCTTGTCGAAATACTTGAGTTAATCTTACTACTGGCAATTGATCAGAATCAATCAAATCCCGCAACACTTGACCTGGGCCAACCGAAGGTAATTGGTCAACATCACCAACTAATAACAATTGAGCATTTTCAGGAATTGCTTTGAGTAGGGAATGTGCTAAAAATAAATCTAGCATCGATGCTTCATCAATTACAATTGCATCAACATCTAAAAGATAATCCAAACCACGTTTAAAGTTATGAGTTCTGGGGTCGAATTCCAACAAGCGATGAATGGTTTTTGCTTCGATACCCGTCATTTCACTCAATCGCTGTGCGGCGCGTCCCGTAGGCGCAGCTAAAGCAATCTTTTTCCCCATTGCTTTCCATAAAGCGACTATCGTGTGAGTACAAAAGGTTTTCCCGCACCCTGGCCCACCAGTGAGAATTGTTACTCTGGAGTAAGATGACATTACTACTGCATCATATTGCTGTTGGGAAAGTTGGATTTGCTTGGCTTGGGTAAATCTTTCAATCCAATTTTTTACTCGGTCTAAATCTACATTAATCGGATTAGCTAACCGTTCTTTTACCATTTGTGCTAGATGTTGTTCTGATTTAAAGAACGCAGGCTTATAGCACAATGGGGGATGTTTGTTTTCAGTAAATTCTTCTACTAAGAGTTCCCCAGAAGTCTTCATTTGTTTAATTATTTCATCTAGGTTTCCTTCAGATGGTTGATGGTTATCTACTGTTAGCTGTTTAATTGCTGTATCGATTAATTGAGGTAGCGGTAGGAAGCAATGGCCATCTTCTGCTGCTTCACCCAAAATATGTACGATTCCAGCGCGATAGCGTGAGGGAGAATCTGGTGGCATTCCTAACTGTCTGGCAATTTTATCGGCAGTAATAAACCCGATTCCGTAAATGTCTGTTGCTAGTTGGTAGGGATTATTGGTAACAGTATCGATTGCTGCTTCTCCATATTGCTTAAATATCTTTACTGCATACGTAGTGGAGACACCATGACTTTGCAGAAATACCATCACTTCTTTGATTGCTTTTTGCGCTTGCCAAGCAGTTTGAATCATGGCTATGCGCTTTTTGGCTATACCTGATACTTCGGCAAGGCGTTGGATTTGATTTTCAATAATATCTAATGTTTCTAAACCAAAATGAGCGACAATACGTTTGGCGGTAACTGGGCCGACTCCTTTAATTAATCCACTTCCTAAATATTTTTCTAATCCTGTTAAAGTGGCGGGTTTGGTTTCAAGATAGCTGGTAACTTGAAATTGACTGCCATAGTTGGGATGTTCTTTCCAAATCCCAGAAAGTCGTAGGGTTTGTCCGGGTTGAATATTGGCGAAGTTACCGACAATGGTAATTAAATCTCTGGCGTTTGGTGCTTTGAGTCGCGCTACGGTGTATCCCGATTCTTCGGAATGGAAGGTTAACCTTTCTACTACACCTGTTAGGAATTCGTTGTGGGTAGAAGTGGATATGGAATTATCGGAGAAACCAGACATGACATATTCCCGATCGCTGATTAGAAAGAATTATAGTATAAATGTACTATATACCAGTTTGGAAACATTTGTTCTCGGGTTGAATAGACGGGAAATAACCATATTTATCGGCTATTATTAGGAATAATTGCCTTGCATTCCGAATAAATTGCCAAAAATATCCCACATTTGGCAGATTGCTTGATTATTTTCTATTTGAAGCGGCCCACGATACAGCCTTGCGCCATGTTGCTGTGCTTGTTCGATCGCATGGTTAATGTGGTCTACACGCCAATAAGCAACCTGTCCTGTATGACCAGGCTGCATTTTAGCATCAGCAAGATGCAAAAACATTTCCACATCTCCAATCTGGATCGATGCACCTCGAATTTTACCATCTGACTCAAAGTAGTTTGTAACAGGTATAGCGAGGAGTTCGCTATACCATTTTGCAGCAGCCACTACGTCAGACACAAAGTAAAAAACGGCTTGAATACCCTTAAACATCTGCTGCTTTCCCTCAGAGCGATATTTTGCTAATTTTCGGTTTACTCTTGTTGCAAAAAAGCATAACAACTAGAGCGCATATCCTTACAATCTCTGGTACAAGGTAAGAAAATGTTTATCATCGAAGCACGGGAAGATTCTGGCTTTTAACTTGGTGGACGTTACGAAAAAATGGAATTATCACGATCCTTACCTTGTTACCGTTAGCTTACGCTCGCATGAGAGGAAACATTACCTTAATTCCTCTGCATGTACCCCGAATATTACGAAGGTTTTCACTATGTTACCACAGATTCAGAACCACTTGAAAGAGAGGTTGCACCCGAAGATGAACGAATAAAAAATCAAAACTTGTGGCAAGGTACTGATTGGTACTTCTACCGCTTGGGACAAAAAGATGGCGATTTGGGAATTAACAAACGATGCCAAAATGCCTTCTACTTGCTAGGATATCAAAAAGAACAAGAAAAATATATAAAATAACTAAGATTAAATGCCAGCTTCTTGATTAGGAAGTTGGCAATTTTTTTTATTATTGCTTAAAAAACTTCAAAACTCATCTTTATCAGAAGCATCAACCGATGGGAGAGGTTCGTTAGCAGCTAACCACTCTTCAAACTCCCTTTCTGATTCCGACCAAGCTTCTCTTCTTTGTTCTGAAGAAACAGCGCGATCGCACACCTCATCAATATCTACACTACCATCTGCCAGCAAGTCACCCAAATTATCAGAATGCCAACGAGAAATAGGTAACACTATTCTTTTGGCCGCATTAGTTTCGCTCATCCTTATCTTCCTAGCTAACGCAACTCCCTTTAATTATAACTTCTATTTGTTGAAAAGTTGCAATTTTATAAACCTAAATATTTTTATCACTATAGCGATAGATGAACCTCTGCCCAAAGGATTAGCCATACTAACTTGTCAGCTATCTAAATTGAAAAATATAAAAGTTGAGATGGCATTATGGCAATTACACTCGAACACTTCTGCACCAAAACACGCAAACCTATTGTCGTAGACGGTCAACCAGTTACCGAGACGATAGAACACTGTTTAGCCGAATATTTTGCGCCCAATGGTTCCTTTAAAATAGGGGCAGTTTATCAAGAAGTTACCACAGAAGCAGACTTGCAAAACTTCAAGGAACAAGGGTTAACTCTGCAATTTGCTTCTGACGATCGCTTTTACTTTATGGACGAACAGTTACGCGAGAAAATATTCGACCAACCGCACTTTGGCGCTGCTTATGGGTCGAATATGTTTACTCCTTGCAAAAGCTTTGAGGAACGAGAAAAGTTAAGAGTTTTGGTAGTAGATGCTAGTACGGGTGAAAATGGAGGTATTCTACCAAAACAGAAAGCGATCGAGTTGGTGGGTGATGGTGATGGTAAAATCGATAAAAGATTGCACGAATCGTTAGGAAATGTAGCTAATACACCATTCCAGACTCGATTTGGCATTAAAGCAAGACAAGTAGGATTAGACCCCAATGAAAGTACGCCAGTCAACGAAACATGGCAGTTAGGTAAAGGTACGTTCGCACCCCGCGACCTTTCTGGAATAGGGAATGGCTACGATTTAATTATTAGCACAGACCAATTAAAAGGACGCAAGAATAAGGAAAACAAACTTGGCATTCTAGGAGAGGATGGGAAACCTCTTAAAGTAGGCAATGAAATCAAGCCAGGTGAGTATACAATGACCATTGGTATCGGCAATAAAACCGATGCTTATTTGGGTATTACTTCTACTGGGCCACAATTCTGGAATTCCTTTCCTGCTGGCGTACAGAATGATGTGCTGACTCGTTTGGAAAAGCGACTGGAAGAACTTAAAGAAATAGCATCTGACCCACGTCAGATTGCCAAAGATTATCTGAAAGTGATGGATGAGAGAAATAAATATCAACTGCAAGATGATGTTAATTCAGAACAAGATATAGATTTCGATAATTTAGATTTAGATATTTTAGATAAAATAGTCGATAAAGCATTTGGCAACAGCAACCAAGAGTTGATTTATCGAATCCTAAAAGCAGACTTATCCGGTCACTGTCAAGTGTTAGAATTACCTAAAGTTATCGATAAACTGCAAGAACACTGGCGGGAACAGTACCTCGATTGTGCCACTGGTAGATTTATCAAGTTCGATTCAGCAATGGCACAAACTTGTCACGATTTAGCAGAAAACGAAGTTAGCATCCCCAATTATCCAGATGGTGCTGAAGTTATCGTTTATCGTGGCCCTACCGCTAATTCTAACACCGTTGATGTCTACGTCAACAAACATTTAGTCAACGAACCGCATGACATCGGTACTATCAAGATGTCGCCTGCTGGATTGAAACATTCTCTATCGGATTGCGATGGCGATCGCATGGCTTATATTCTAGCAGAAGAATTCCCCCATACAACCGCCGAAATCAAACAACGTCAGCAAGCAGAAAATCGTTACAGCGAAATTGTCAAGCTGGATAAGAAAGCATATCAAGGCAGCTTTGAGCAGATTGCCCTAGATGCAATGGAAAATAAAGTTGGTATCATCGCCAATCTCTGTATGAAAGGGATTGCGCTAGAAAATGAATGTACTGGAGTGCCAACAGAAGAAGCTTTTAAACTGATGAGAAATATTTCTATCGGCGCTGCAAGTATGTTAGCAGCAGAGAACGATCTAAAGAAACCCGTTACGTATCCCCCAGAAATTAGGAAGCAAATTGTAGAATTAGCTGAGTTTTGGCAACAAGCACTAAGCAAAGGGGTGAATATTGAAGTATACGACAGTCTTGACCATTATAACTTCGGCATCCAAGATAATCAAGCAGATTTACCAAATATCGCAACAGATGAGCTAGTCAAATTCTTAGACAAATCTCATCAATTTTATCACGATGTTGTTGGTATATTGGGCGGTCAATTACAAATTGAAGTAGATAGAGGTAAGAGTGCCAATCGTTCCGACCCTCAAATCATCAATGCTTGCACTGCCATCATCAGAAGCTTCGATATCGCACCTTGGGTAGAGGAAAAGAAAGTAGATGAAGTGTA
This sequence comes from Planktothrix sp. FACHB-1355, assembly GCF_014748295.1. Lineage (NCBI taxonomy): Bacteria > Bacillati > Cyanobacteriota > Cyanophyceae > Oscillatoriales > Microcoleaceae > Planktothrix > Planktothrix sp. FACHB-1355. The sequence continues at coordinate 9,486 of NZ_JACJUP010000107.1, forward strand.
TTTATCAAGAACCATGAACGCTAGGGGGCATGGTGCGATCGACATGATGATTAGTCCCACCAATGAAGCATTTGCAGAAAGTGCATTAATTGCCCGTTCTACCCAGCAGTTTCAGGATTTGTTTAAGGGAGTTGAATTTACTCCTCAACAGAAAGAAAAAGCCGCAGCACTAAAGAAAACCTACGATAGTTTACTCAATCGTGCGATCGAGATTACTAGGGAAGTAGCAGAAGCACCAGGGCCAAGACTTATTGCTACCAGTGATAGAGGTAATTCTATCGAAATTATCGGTCTAGCTGAATGCCATCACCCCAATGCTTTCGATACTAACAGAAAGCTGGACATCAAAATTGTGCAAAATAACAATCTAGATGGTAAAGTTAAGAACAAATGGGTAGCACTCGCACCTGTATTTGATGCTGATGGTAAACCGCAATTGAAGGATGGCAAACCAAAGTATAAGAAATTGGGGTATATTTCGACAGAAAGTGCGGCTAAATATCCCGAACAGATGAAGCAGTGGTCAGAACTTAAAGGGTTAACTGTTGAAATTCTACCCGGACTTACTCAGTCGCAGGTGAAAGCTGCTTTCTTTCAAGCGAGA
>NZ_JACJUP010001070.1:0-2374 GCF_014748295.1 Planktothrix sp. FACHB-1355
GATTTCAACAAAGCGAAAACTAAATCGCCAGCAGAAATTCCCGCCGCCGTAGCAAATATTGCTGGCGATGAACCTGTTGCAACTTCTCCAACTGGTAGGTTGATACCCAATTTGTAGCTTGCGGACGATTATAGTCGCGCCGACACAAACAAAGCCAGCCTGCGCGGGCTTTATTCTTTTAAAGACAGAAAATAGCCGTCAATCAATATCTGATATCATATCCTCGCAATAGCCCATAATTGCAACCCTGTAAAATCAATAGTTTCACGCATTTTTATTAGGGGGAATTTGCTGTCCATCATATGAGTCAACAAGAACAGCCCATCAGATACCCGTTCTGAAAAAATTGGTTACCATCGTCTCAAAAAAACTATAGTCCACCAAAGTGGACTATAGAGTAAACCCTGATTTAGAATTTTCAATATCGCAAAGAAGCTCACTTGGCAACTTTGACAGTTGGATAAGCACGACGACGCATTTGAGTACCAAATAAACCCAAACCCAATAAAGTCAAACTAGCAACAGCTGACGGTTCTGGTATGGAAGTGGGTGGTTCGTTGTCTGCCAAAGTCACTTTAACAGCAATCCCATCATTGATGCACTCTTCCAAAAGGCTGATTAAAGCATCACCACTTGGCAATAAGCTGCGATCGAATTTAAACCCAAAAGTTTGGCTGCCAGTAGCGCTGTATTGTGCAAAATTGAGGGAAGCAAGTTCTCCTGCACTCAGAGCCTGGATATCACCAACCTTATTGCCTGTAGCAATCACGTTTTGGATACTATAAGAGGTATCTTCAACTACACCATTTTTCTTGGTCAAGTAATCCTTTGCTTCCGCCGCAGTTAAATCTCCAAAACCTACTTTTCCATGCTGACCGTTGGAATCAGTAGCTGTGTTTTCAACCCAATTTTGATACTTAGAGAAGCGTGAATAGGAATAGTTTTCAAACCCTACGCTCTTGGCTTTGACACCACTATAAAGACCTGTTGTTGCAGCACCAGAATCATTAGTTCCAGCAAAGCGAATACCGAACAACTTTTCCTGAGCGCTAGCATCTTTGAAACTCAAACCTGAAAAATTGAAAAACAAATCGCCCCAGCCAACATTGCCATCTTGAACTTCCGGATGGGTCGGTTCAGCTTGTCCAGTCAAAGCGAGGTTAGCGTTGATGGCTACGAAAACCTTGCCGTTTTCTTCCTTCATCGCCATCCCATAAAGCTCGTAAGAGCTTTTGCTGCCAACTTTATATAAGTCTGCTCCATCATTGAACGAATCTATTGTGTAAGACCAGTTTGGGCTAAGCGTCGCTGCGTTCGCTTGTTGTCCGGTCACAGAGAAAAGGCAGGCAGCAGCAGCAGCGGTTCCGAGTAAAGTTTTAACATTCCGAAGGCTAATCATTTTTTTTTTCTCATGTTATAAGTATAATAAATCACAATCTATGAAGACTGTAACCTGCAATCAAAAGATTTTTGTAAAGTTTAGATGAATTTTATGCAAGCAACTCGGTAAAAATTGGAGTAATTACACACTCTGGGACACCAAACCGGGTTTCCTTGAGGGCTGTCCTGAATTATCCAAGGCTAAACTTGATTCGACATGATAGTTTTTGTCGCCTTACTCGCCTTCTACCTCGCCTGGAACTTGGGAGCAAACGATGTTGCCAATTCAATGGGAACTTCTGTGGGCTCCAAAGCTATCACCCTGGCGCAAGCGCTGATCATCGCTGGGATCTTGGAATTTACGGGTGCGGTACTATTTGGCGGTGAGGTATCCGAAACTCTCGCAACGGAAATTGTCAACCCAGCTACATTCGCTTCAACGCCACAGACTTTGTTAATCGGAATGGTATCTGTACTGATATCCTGCGGTTTGTGGCTGCAAATTGCTACCAGTTTGGGGTTGCCAGTTTCGTCATCTCATGCGACTGTGGGTGCGATCGCCGGTTTCAGTTGGATTGCTGCCGGTATCAATTCGGTAGAGTGGTCATCAATTGGCACCATCACCATTGGTTGGGTCTTAACCCCAGTTATCAGCGGCAGCATAGCATCACTTTTTTATAGTATTGTCAAGCGCTGGATACTCGATCGCCCCCATCCCATAGAACAACTGCGCGAGTGGATACCTTGGTTGAGTGCAGCATTGTTGAGCGTGTTTGGCGTCATTGTGCTACCAACCCTCACTCAACCAGTACACGCATTTCTGACAAACCGCTGCGGAGTAAATCTCCCCGCCCACGATATCACGCTGGTAATAGGAGCGATCGCAGCCGTTAGCCTCTCCTTGGTGAGTTGGCGACAGTTGGAGAGCGGGGGAGCGGGGGAGAATTCTCCAATCCAAAATCCAAAATCCTCTCTTGCGAAGGTGGGCATCGTG
>NZ_JACJUP010001071.1:0-2436 GCF_014748295.1 Planktothrix sp. FACHB-1355
TTTTCTGCCCGATGTTCAATGCCCCATTAGCCAGATATTCCAATTCTGATACCACTCGTTCCAATTCGTCAATCAGAGGCGATGACCAAACTTTGCGAAATGCCTCCACTAAAGCGCGATAATACCAAAGAGTACCTTCCCTACCTCCGTAGAAGCGCCCCCACACTGACTCGCCCAATATTCGATAATCTTTCAAAATTGACCGGGCATTATACAGTTTATCGGATGCCGAGACTAATAACACCGATCGCTCAGCTGTGGGAATGTGGGCAATATAATCCTCTTTGCGCTGTCGCCAAGGGGGTTTGGGCGTGGTGTCGGCGTCTGTGCAACCATCCACAATTTCAGTTACCGTATCTCCAAAACGGCGACGAATTTCTTCTCGCGTGGCAGCACCGCCTTGGTCTTCAATGGCATCGTGGAGTAAAGCGGAAATGGCTTCATCTTCATTCGCCCCATATTCCAAGGCTATGCTGGCGACACCCAGCAAATGGGAAATGTAAGGAACGCCGCTGCCTTTGCGGACTTGGTTGGCGTGCAGTTCGGTGGCAAAAACGAGTGCTTCTGTGAAGCGTTCGGAAAGAACCATTGCAATTTTTTGTTTGATTTTCGATCGATTCTACCTTACTAATTCGACAATTAACAATAGCAAATATTATTAAATAGATGACAATCTCTAAATCGAAAAATTTTGCTATTAAACAGAAGATATAAACTGATGCAGAAGCTGTCAGCAATAGCAATAGAATTACTATCAAAATCAGCCCCGACATCGATTTGGCTCTAGCTCTGCGTCTGAAACGATAGTATAAGGTGTAGGCGTTGTCGATTTCTAAACTAACGATGTCAGGAAATACCCTTGGCTTGAGCGCTCAATTCTATAATTACCTGTTATCTGCCTCTTTACGGGAGCCGGATATTCTGCGCCGTCTGCGAGAAGAAACTGCCAATCATCCTGGTGCCGCAATGCAGGTTGCGCCAGAACAAGGTCAGTTTTTAGCGCTATTAGTGCAATTGATGGGAGCGAAGAAAACGCTGGAAGTGGGCGTTTTTACTGGTTATAGCTCGCTTTCTGTGGCTTTGGCACTACCTCCAGATGGCAAGATTGTTGCTTGCGATATTAGCGCGGAACACACATCAATCGCTCGTCGCTATTGGCAGCAAGCTGGGGTGGCGGATAAGATCGATCTGCGAGTAGCACCTGCGCTGGATACCTTGGATCGTTTATTAGCAGATGGACAGGCATCTACGTTTGATTTTGCGTTCATCGATGCGGACAAGGCAAATTATGAGAATTATTATGAGCGATCGCTCCAACTTGTTCGTCCCGGTGGTTTGATTGCAGTTGATAATGTCTTGTGGTACGGACGAGTTGCCTATCCTCAAGATCCAGATAAAATTACGCAGATTATGCGAGCTTACAATGAAAAATTGCATCGGGACGAACGAGTTTTCCTCAGTGTCGTTCCCATCGGCGATGGATTGAGCTTAGCGCTGAAGCGATGAGGCGATCGAACGCTCGCGATCGCCTCATCCCCTATTAGCATGATGTGGATAGCGCGGATATAGACATACAAAATAATCCGCGCTCATCTGTGTATTCTCCCACAGGCTAACTTCAAATCTCTTAATTATTGGTAATATTGTTGCTCGATCCAAATCCGCATTTCCGTGTCGGAAGAGGCAGAAACATGACGACCTGTAACCGGATCGTAAGCGTGCCATTCGCTATTACCAGAGCGATCGCTCTTATGCCAAACTTGCAGCTCGTTTCCATTCACAATAACTTTCAGCAGAGCCTGCCAAATTTTGTTAAGAAATAAGAATTTTTTGGGAGTAGCTTCTTTCAGTTCGCTCTCCGTATTATCCCTTAAGTAGTTTTGTCGATCGTGGAAAAAAGGTGTAGCTAATTTCATACAAATCTCCCTATAAGTAAGACTAAGTTTATTAGCTTAATTTCACTCTAACCTTGTTGCAATTAAACAACCATACAGAACTTGCATAGCTTGTATGAATAAAATCGATAGATAGAGGGTAAAATAATTTTGCGGCTTTTGCGAAGATGCAAACCCCTTGCACAACCTTTATGAATGAAGGCAATAGAAGCAATATTAAGCTTTCCCAGCTTCGTGTGTTAGTTGCGGTAGCAGACTGCGGCAACTTCAGCGCAGCAGCGCTGCATATGGAGATGTCCCAGTCGGCAGTCAGTCATGCGATCGCTTCCCTGGAGGAAGATTTAGGTGTGGTGTTACTTTCCAGGGGGCGTCACGGGGCCCATCTCACCCCTGTTGGCGATCGCATCACAGCTCATGCACGTAAAGTGCTACAGCTTTTGGAAGCGATCGGCAAAGAAGCTAACTTAGAAAAAGGCTTAGAAGGCGGTAGCCTGCGAATCGCCTGTTTTCGTAGCGTCGCAACTCACATCCTACCAACAGC
>NZ_JACJUP010001072.1:0-2434 GCF_014748295.1 Planktothrix sp. FACHB-1355
GGGGAAGTCAAAAGTCAAAAGTCAAAAAGGGACTAGGGGCTAGGGGCTAGGGGTTAGGGAAAGTCAATCATTCAAAAATTCCTCCTCTTCCCTCTCCCTCTTCCCTCTCCCTCTTCCCTAGCCCCTAACCCCTAGCCCCTAGTCCCTGCTGTACCATATGGATTCGATCGCCTGTGCTAAGGTTTGTGCTTTGGATTTATCTGCCCCATCTAATAGAACAGTAACGTGGCCGAGTTTGCGACCGGGGCGAGATTCGCTTTTCCCATACCAATGGACGTGAGAGTTCGGTAAATCGGCAAGTTGTTGTCGTTTGCTGAGGTAATCGTTGTGGGAATGTTCGTAACCCAATAGATTTACCATGATTGCCGCATCGCATTTTAAGGCAGGATTGCCCAAGGGTAGGTCGCAAACGGCTCGCAGATGCTGCTCGAATTGAGAGGTATAACAGGCATCAAGGCTAAAATGCCCGGAATTGTGGGTGCGGGGTGCAATTTCGTTGACCAATACTTTGCCAGTGGCGGTCAAAAATAGTTCGATCCCGAATATTCCCACCGCTTGTAAGCTATTGAGTAGGGTATGGGCGATCGCTTCTATCTGGGCGGTGACGGCTGGATCGATATCTGCCGGTACTAGCACCCGCCGACAAACTTGTTCTTCTTGTTGCGTTTCCACTACAGGATAAACTGCAACTTCACCAGTATGGGAACGCGCTGCAATTACCGCCAGTTCCCGTTCAAAGGGAATAAATTCTTCCAGCAATACAGGGGTTTGTCTCAATCGTTGCAATGTTGCTGCCAGAGTTTCCGGATCTTTTATGATGAAGGTGCCCTGTCCGTCATAACCGTGGCGTCGCGCCTTCACCACTACTGGGAATGGGAAGTTGGAAATTAAGTGTTCTTCCCCTTCATTCTTCTCCTCAAGAGCGACAAATTCGGGCACGGGTAAGCCCAAATCCCTCAAATAGCAGCGTTGGTCGTATTTATCCAAGAGGGGGGCCAATACCTCTAGCTTGGGACGAAAGCGGACGCCTTGTTCCTGTAGCGGCATTAAAGCTTCCAGGTTGATAAACTCATTCTCAAAGGCGATCGCATCGCAGCGAGTAGCTAGCTCGGCGGTGGCGGCAGCGTCATCCACTGGTGCAAAAATGGTGGAAGCTGCGATCGCCACAGCCGGATCGGTGGGATGGGGCGTTTGGATCGCTAATTCAATCCCCAACGTCTTTGCTGCACCCGCCATCATCCAAGCTAGCTGTCCTCCACCAATAACCCCCACTCGCTTAATATTGTTCATTGCTAACTGTGATTAGTCTTTTGTCATTTGCGATCGGTCATCGGTCAAAAGGTTATTCCCATCAACCATCACCTATTCTTCATTATGAAACAAATTTGGAACGTTATATTTAGCCATATTTTACGTTTAATCGTCAAGTTAGTTTTTCTTTTCACTGGTAAGGGTGGAGGTAAATTTGCCAATTTACTAGCCAAAGGCCAAACCTATACAGTCAAAAATTATGCTGGTAAATATAAGTTTAACGTCGATACAACTTATCCAATAGAAGCTTCTGTGTGGCTTGGGGGTCTGTACGATGTTGTGACCACCAAGTTTTTACGCAAAGTTATTCGTAAAAACGATCTATTTTTAGATATTGGCGCTAATTGCGGTGTGCTTACCTTAGTTGCCGCCAGTTTAATAACTACTGGCAAAATTTATGCCTTTGAACCATCAGAACATATCCGTTATCGTTTACAAGCCAATATTGAATTAAATCCGCACCTGAAAGATTTAGTAAAAGTAGTGCCGTTAGGAGTGGGTGCGACTAAAGGCCAGTTATTTTATCACGAAGACCGAGAATTTCGAGGAAATGGTGCTTTGCAGCCAATTTCCGGTACTGTGGTAGACGTAGTTTCACTTGATGAGTGGGTATTGCTCGAACCAATTGAAAAAATAGATGTAATTAAAATCGATGTCGAAGGAATGGAATATGATGTTTTACTAGGAGCTAAGGCAGTAATAGAAAAGTATCATCCCTTGATTTATTTTGAAACATTGCCTATTTTTTTTAAATATACGTCTCACAATATTAGAACTATCTACGAATTTCTGGCTAACTTAGGTTACAGGATAGTGAGCCCCACAGCACCTCACGCGGAGATATCTTTTGATGGCCCTTATCCTGCAAATTCTGTCGCAATTCATCCCCAGCACGCCGATAGATTAAAAAGGCAATAAGCGATAGAATTACCTGCAACTGAGAGAATCGCGAGTTGCCACACCTGTTCTAGAATTCACGCCGCTAGCGCGTTGGCATAACTCTCTGATTTGGCTGCCATCTAAAATGGCATAGCTGAAATCTGCACCTGTAATATTAGTACCATTAAAAATAGAGCGCAGTAAAACTGCTTGCTCTAAAATTGCGTCGCTTAAATAGATCGGA
>NZ_JACJUP010001073.1:0-2433 GCF_014748295.1 Planktothrix sp. FACHB-1355
CGAAAGAAAGCACCTGTTTGCGGAACTGGAAAGCATCTGCCGACAGGTAACGAAACTGGGTCATGGCGTCCAGAAATACTCGCTGCGGTTTGAGCGTCGTTACCTCATCAATAATTTTTTGGGTGGTTGGTTCTCTTTCCACCTCAGCTGGTGAGAAAATGTCGTAGGTTTGAATCTCGGTAAAAAATTCCGATGTAGGGCTGAGGTCTAAAAATTCAATACTTTTTTCATCAAAACCGAGAGCTTTAGCGTTGGTGCGGATTTGCTCTGCCGGTTCCCCTAAAGTGATATAAAGCGTCTTTTCTCCATTGGCAACACCTGTGGCCAGAAAGTGCAATCCCAAGGTAGTCTTGCCAGCACCAGGGCCACCCCGTACTAAATAAGCGCGACCTGGAATGAAACCGCCATCAAGCAGCTCATCTAGACCCGGTATCCCTGTTAACAGACGTTCTTGAGGCATATAAAAATTTCTTTGGCTCCCAAACTATCCTAAATTAACGCTAAAGACGTAAAAATACGATTTCTTACTGAAGTTGACCGAAGTAGCCATCGCTTAACTTATCTATAATAGTTCCTTGCTCAGCTACACTCGAAAAGTTTGTCTATCAGTTGCTAACGAGGCTTGTTTATGGTTCTCCCAAGTTCATTACCAATTGCTGTTAATGCTATCAAGTTCGGTACTGATGGCTGGCGGGGCATTATTGCCGCAGATTTTACTTTCGATCGCGTGGCTATGGTAGCACCTATTGCCGCTCAAGTGTTGGCAAATGTTTATGGCGAGACGACGGGAAATCGTAAAATTATCGTCGGTTACGATCGTCGCTTTTTAGCGGAAGCTTTTGCATCTCAGGCGGCAGAGGCTATACAAGCGGCAGGTTTTGATGTGTTGCTATCGGAAAGCTACGCTCCTACTCCGGCATTTAGCTGGGCTGCTAAAAAGCTTAACGCTTTGGGTGCTATAGTGATGACTGCCAGCCACAATCCCGCTCCCTATTTGGGGTTAAAAGTCAAGGGTGCTTTTGGTGGGTCGGTTCCTGCGGAAATAACGCGACAGATTGAAGGGTTATTGGATGGTGAATTCTCAAGGCAGGAAACGCCGGGAAGTTTAGAAATATTTAATCCTTGGCCGAGTTACTGTGAAGGTTTGAGAGCGAAGGTGGATATCGATCGAATTAAAGATGCGATCGCCCAACATAAAATTACTGTGTTTGCTGACGTAATGCACGGTGCTGCTGCGGGTGGACTGGCGCAAGTGTTGGGTTTGCCGATTCGAGAAATTAATAGCGATCGCAATCCTCTGTTTGATGGCGGTGCGCCAGAACCTTTGCCGCGTTACCTTTCCCAATTGTTTCGAGTTATGCGAACTCACGGTCGTAAGGATAGCACAAATTTGTCGATCGGATTTGTGTTTGATGGAGATAGCGATCGCATTGCTGCTGTGGATGGAGAAGGTAATTTTCTCAGTTCTCAAATATTGATTCCGATATTGATCGAACATCTAGCAACGCGACGCGGTTTGACTGGCGAAGTTGTCAAAACCGTGAGCGCTTCCGATTTAATTCCTCGTGTGGCATCGCTGTATAATTTACCTGTATTTGAGACGCCAGTCGGTTACAAATATATTGCCGATCGAATGTTGGAAAGCCATGTTTCCATCGGTGGTGAAGAATCTGGTGGTATTGGTTACGGTACACATATTCCAGAAAGAGACGCTTTGTTATCGGCTTTATATTTGTTGGAAGCTGTTGTTCAATCTGGTATGGATTTGAGCGATATTTATCGCGGTTTGCAGTCGCAAACAAACTTTTTCTCTGCATACGATCGCATCGATTTACCCTTGGCTAGTATGGATGTGCGAGCGCGTCTTTTAGAACAACTGCAAAATCAACCGCTGACAAAAATTGTCGGTCAGGATGTTGTCGATTGCAATAAAATTGATGGCTATAAATTTCGGTTGGCTGATGGCAGTTGGTTGATGATTCGTTTCAGCGGTACGGAACCCGTTTTGAGGTTGTATTGCGAAGCCGCTAATTTAGAAGCGGTGTATGAAAGATTAAATTGGGCGAAAGATTGGGCTAACTCACTTTCATAAGGTAGTGATAAAGTAGGGTATAAATTTATGAAAGCATTAGACGATCGAAAGCTTTCTCTGTATGAGATTGACTACCTGCAATGGATTGAAAAAACTCTGGAAAAATTGCGAAGCCAGGACTATGCAAACGTGGACTGGGAAAACTTAATCGAGGAAATTGAGGACATGGGGAGAAGCGAACGCAAAAGCCTCAAGAGTAATCTGATTGTCGTTTTAGTTCATTTGCTCAAGTGGCAATTTCAGCCAGAACGTAGGACTGGTAGCTGGGAAGGTAGCATTATCGAATACCGCAGACGAGTAAGGGAAGCTGTGAGCGAATCTCCCAGTCTTCAACCTTATCT
>NZ_JACJUP010001074.1:0-2431 GCF_014748295.1 Planktothrix sp. FACHB-1355
CGGCTGTTGTCGCGACAAATGAACCTTTAAGATCTAGTCTCGCTCCCGCACCGAAAATAATGCCGTTGGGATTGAGCAAAAATAGATTGGCATTACCTAAAACTCCTAACTTACCATAGATGTTAGAAGGATTGCTACCCGTTATTCTGCTAAAAATATTGATAATTCCTTCTGGGTTGCTGAAATAAACACTTCGGTCAGATTCGATATTAAATTCTTGAAAACTGTGGAACAAATTGCTGCCGCGAATCGTACCGCCATCGACGCGATCGGTATTGGTTTCGGCATTTGGCGTGACGGTAGTTCCGACAGTGCGATCGGGTGTTATTTGACCGAAGCTTGGCAGCGCGATCGAAATCTCAACTGGTAACAAACAAAACCAAATCAAGCGCAATTTAGTTAATTTCATAATGGTGTTACTTCCCCGAAAATCTAAGTTTTTCAAATTCTGAATTGATAGCAAAAGGTAAATCGATTAATTGCTACAAGTTAATTCTGTAGGAGAAGTAATCTTATCTTGTGTTACCACCAGTGCTAATTTTCCATCTGAGGTAAAATTCCATCCATTTGCTTCTTGAATTGGGCGATCGGGTTGCCTAGTATTGGTTGTTTCTGACGCTCGATTTCCTCTCGCTTGTAACTGTCCCACAGTTCTCACTTGGGCTGCCTGATAAGGCATCGCTAGACGATCTGGTGTTTCCGATAAACCACCGTTCCCAGTCACCACAAAGCGTCCTTGTTGGCCATTGCGTTGAGTCAAACAACTACTGGCAATTACTGGTGCTTGACTGACCAAAGTATTGGCAGGAAGAACGACCAAATTTTCTGGCTGCAAGTTGAGATTGGAAATGCTCACGTTGCCGCTAATTCCCAATTGCGAAGAAGCGGTAATATTGCTGTCGGCAGACAGAAAAATTCCTGCGGTAGTAATTTGAATGTTGCCGCCGTTTCCTTGCAAAGCATTAGCGGTAATATCGCTATTTTCTAAGCCCACAATGATAGGAGAAACGATCGTCATATTACCCCCATTGCCACTACCACCAGCAGTGGTGCTAACACTACTACCATTACGTGCGATCAGGGTATTAGTTCGCAAATTCATACTACCACCTTCTCCCGAATTAGTGGCTGCTGCAATTGAGCCTGCGCGATCGAGCCGAATAGAATTGGCATTAATCAAAAGATTGCCAGCATTGCCAACTCCTTCATGGCTAACGCTGACAATTCCACCGTTGCTAAGCTGCAATCGTGGAGTGTTGATGATTAAATCTCCCGTGTTACCCGTGGGAAATGGTGGCAACCCATACGTCTGTTGAAAAATGGGAGGAAATACTGTAGCCCCAGCAGTAATTTTGCTGGGTTGACCGGAGGCTGAACCAACGCCGCTTACTTCGATACTAGAGGCAGCATTAATCATCAAGTTACCTGAATTTCCATAGCTTTGAGTAGCAGTGCTGACAGTTGCACCATCCCGCACGCTGAGTCTAGAAGTATCGATCTTGAACTGACCCGTATTTCCGAGATTGAATGATGTCACTCCGATGACGCTAGGAGTAAAAATCAGCGGATTTTCTCCTAATATTTCAATCGATTCAGAAGCGTTGATCGCCAGATCGCCTCCCATTCCAATACCGTAAGTAATAGTTGAGATAGCACCCCCATTTTGGATCGTTAATTGCCTAGCCGAAACTCGCACATCACCACCTTTACCAGAACCATAGTTGAGCGCTGCTATGGCGCTTGCAAATGTGGGCTTAAGTGAGGAAAAACCCAGAATTTGCATAGAATCTTTAGCCTCGATCGATACATTTCCCCCCGCTCCAGCCCCAAAGTTTCTGGCTGTAACTACCGCCCCATCCTGCAATAAAATATTGCGAGCCGACACCACCAAATTACCCCCAGAACCCTTGTCCAAATTGTCGGTACTTAATAAGCTAATGGTAAATCCAGAATTGGTATATCCTTTCATTTCCAAAGACTCGGAAGCATTCACAGTAATATCGCCCGCTCCCGTATTACCTAGATTGAGTATCAGTGCCACAGAACTCTCAGTGAAGCTGATATTTCTACCCTGTAAATGTATGGAACCACCCAACTCACCACTAGCATTAGCAAGGGCTTGTTGGGAAAATCGAATATCGTTAAATTGTTGAATATTGCCATAATCAAAACTCCATTGGGGAGAATTGATATTGAAATTGACAGTGCCGTTACTCGCACTACCGAGTTCGATCTGTCCGGATTCGGCAGTTAATACACCCCCATCTAAAACAAGATCTCCTCCCACCAGTGCTAAGGTGTTGCCAGGAGTAACTCGAATTCCCAGAGGATTGTTACTGGTATCGATCGGTGTGGTTAAGGTTCCAATCAAACGATGTCCTGTGTTCCGAACCGCAATCTCACCTGGGTTTTCTCCCATCTGTAAACCAAC
>NZ_JACJUP010001075.1:0-2431 GCF_014748295.1 Planktothrix sp. FACHB-1355
GTTTGGGCTGTTCCCACATCTGGCATCTGCACAATTTTACAGCAAGAACCCCCCGGATTGTGCATCGGCAAAGTGCGTTTGGCAGATGGCCAAGAAGTACTGGGCGTTTTAGGCGAATCGCTTCTTTGTGAAGGTAAGCGGGAAATTACCCAGTGGGGTGGCTGGCGTGCTTATATAGGTGATTTAGGCAAGGATAAAGCATAACTTGTGTGCCAAATGTATTGCAAAGTACAAAAATCTATGTAATACAGTGATTAGATTGACTGGTCAACCGATTGATGTCATCTGTCTTAGAGCAGAACTTAATATAGAAATACATTTACCCCTGTCAAAGGAGGGCTAGAAAGTGAGTATCAGACGCCCATTTAACTTAAATCGTCGTCAAGTCATACGCGGTATTTTAGCTACAACAGCTTTTGGAGTGAGTTCGCGTCTTTGGACTGGATGTACCCCAAACACACCATCGAATCCCACAAGTCCAGCAAGCTCAACTAATTCGACTTCAAGTACAGGTTCAACTGGGGCTGTCAAACAAATAACAATGGGATTTATTTATGTAGGCCCCAAAGACGATTATGGATACAACCAAGCCCACGCGCTAGGAAAAGAGGGAGTTGCAAAATTACCTTGGGTAAAAACTGTAGAGCAAGCCAACGTTCCCGAAACTACAGAAGTACAGGAAGCGATGCGGAACATGATCGAACAGGACGGTTGTACAGTCTTGTTTCCGACATCTTTTGGTTACTTCGATCCGCATATCTTGAAACTTGCCCAAGAATATCCCGAAGTACAATTCTTCCACTGCGGCGGACTCTACGAAGAAGGAAAACACCCGAAAAATGTGGGCAGTTACTATGGCTATATTGATGAAGCGCAGTACATCGCAGGAATTGTTGCCGCGTCCACGAGTAAAACTGGCAAATTAGGATTCGTCGCTGCCAAACCCATCCCGCAACTAATCCGAAATATCAACAGTTTTACTTTAGGCGCACGCAGCGTTAATCCTAAAGTTACAACTCAAGTTATCTTCACAGGTGACTGGTCTTTGCCTGTTAAAGAAGCCGAAGCTGCTAATAGCATGATCGACCAAGGAGTTGATGTGCTGACTTGTCACGTAGACAGTCCCAAAGTGGTGATGGAAACTGCGGAAAAACGGGGTGTTTTCTGTAGCGGTTACCATGCGAATCAAGCAAATCTCGCTCCTAAAGGATATCTTACCGGTGCGGAGTGGGATTGGACAAATGTCTATTCCAAATATGCAGAAATGATTCGCGATGGCAAAACTTTGATGAACGGAGGAATCCCGCATCTGGTGCGTGGTGGTTTGAAGGATGGTTTTTGTAAACTTTCAGACTACGGTCAAGCTGTTAGCGAAGCGGCGAAGAAGGAAGCAGAGGCAGCTAAAGCGAAGTTTATGGATGGCAGTATGGTAATTTATAAAGGAGAAATTAAAGATAATACAGGAAAAACAAAGATCGCTTCAGCGAAGGAGTACAAACAGCAAGACCCGGAATTGGAAAAGATGAATTGGCTGGTAGAAGGCGTGATTGGTAGTACTAGCAGTTAGGTAAGTCAAAAGTCAAAAGTCAAAAGGCAAAAGTCAAAAGTCAAAAGGCAAAAGTCAAAAGGCAAAAGTCAAAAGTCAAAAGTCAAAAGTCAAAAGAAAAAAGGGCGAAGGGCTGGGGGTTAGTGCGTCAAAGTTAAATTTGAATAAGAAAAGCTAGATTATGGCGATCGCACAAAGTTGGCGAACAACGTTAGAAAAAATTTGCATTCCGGTAGCAGCGTTGGCGATTTCGCTGCTAATATTCGGTGTGTTTTGTGCGGCATCGGGTGCTAATCCCTTTGCCGTATACGCCTCAATTTATAAGGCAGCTTTTGGCAATTGGTATTCGTTCCAGAACACGTTAATTCGGGCCGCGCCTTTGATGCTGAGTTCCCTGTGTACGGCGTTACCTGCGCGTTTGGGTTTGGTAATCATCGGTAATGAAGGGGCGATCGTTATCGGTGGTTTATCTGCTGTAGCTACAGGGCTGGCGATGCAGGGTACTGGGCCTTTTGTCGTGCAGTTGGCGATGGCTTTGGCAGGACTTATTGCTGGTGGTTTGTGGATTGCCGCTGTTGGGGCCTTACGCCATTACCGAGGCGTTAACGAAACGATTAGCAGCTTGTTGTTGAATTATATTGCGATCGCACTCCTCAACCACATGGTTGGTGGGCCAATGCGCGACCCCAGCAGTCTCAACAAGCCCTCCAGCTACCCAATTCCCGATGCCGATATGTTGGGAAATATACCGGGATCTCGCGTTCATTACGGTTTAATTTACGGGATTATTGCTTGCGCGATCGCTTACTTCCTCATTCAGCGTACCACTTTTGGGTTTGCTACCAGAACAGTTGGCGGTAATATTCGGGCTGCCAAAATCGCTGG
>NZ_JACJUP010001076.1:0-2427 GCF_014748295.1 Planktothrix sp. FACHB-1355
TCCGATCTCATAATTTCTAACCATCCATCACTATAAGAAAGCCTTGCAGCGCGACTTTCTCCCAATTCCTCTAAAATAGTTTCAAATTGTTGCCAGCTAATATCTTTCAGCAACAATTGTTGCCCTGGTTGTACGATAATTTGTTCCAGAACTAATTGCATCCTTTTCCCCTAACCCCTAACCCCTAACCCCTAACCCCTAACCCCTAGCCCCTACATCAAGAACGCTTACCAGAAGGCTTCGTCAAAGCTACCGCTTGCGATACTGCCTCATCCAAATTATCAATCACAGACACTCCCAGCGCCCCCAAACGCTCTTTTGCCGCGTCTATCTCGCTACCCGCCAAACGCACGACAAAATAGGGGTTGTGACCGTTGCCCGTTTCCGTGCTATCTTGGCGGGGACGGCGCACAGGTCTGCTGGGTAAAGGCGAAACCAGCCCCTCACCGTAATTTCGCTGTACGAAGTTGGAAATAGCATCGGCAAGTTCATCGCAGGAAGTCACGCCACCCAAAATATTCACGAGCAAGACTTTGATACTATTTTCATGTGCGATCGTTTCCAGACCTTTTTCCAAGCGATCGCACAGCGTTGTCGCTACATTGCTGGGAACTTCTTCGCCCACATTCAAGCAGCTAGCTGGCTTTCCTCCGGCTTGGTAAACTGAATCCAAAGTTGCCATCGCCAAACCGGTGCCATTGCAAACTATGCCGATATTTCCTTCCAGTTCCCACAAATCCTCGCTGACCGGTGCAGGCGTTTCTCCACAATGACCGCACAGATGCGGTTTCCCCCGCCTTACTTTGGTCGCCAGTATAGCTAAATCCGGATGGCGTTGCAAAGCACAATCGTTGGCTGTGACCTTACCGTCCAAAGCCATCACTTCGCCATTTGCATTCACACCCAGAGGATTGATTTCCACTAAATCCAAGTCTTTCTGGACAAACAGATTGTACATAGCTTGGAGGATATCGCTGACCGACTGAATCAAATTGCCTTCCAATCCCATCTTCAGAGCTAGCCGTCGAGCGTAGAATGGGGAAAATTCTTGCTCTATTACCACCTGCTGCATTTGTTCCATCACTGCTTCCACATCGATGCCGCCTTTGGGAGAACCCAAAAGCACGGGGCGGCGAAGGGTGTAATCTAGAGCCACAGCCAGATAAAATTCCCTTTCGGCATCGTATCTCGCTTCTGCCAGCAACACCTCTGGGTATTGTCCCATTATGGGCAGATGGAAAATTGTTTGTGCGGCTGCGATGGCATCGATCGTATTTTCTACAAACTTAATTCCCCCTGCTCTCCCTCTTCCCCCTGCTGGCACTTGAGACTTCAGTACCACCGGATAGGGTATTTTCAATCCCTTTAAATCTCTGGGGCTGTCAATTCTTTGGGAGGGCAAAACGGGAATACCGATTTCCCGAAATAATTCTTTTGCCTGATACTCTAATAAGTCCATATCAAAATATTAATTAAAAATCACTGAGGAAAGAAATCTTCTTCACTTTTACTTTACCACTTTTTACACATCTTTGATGTAAATTAGTTAATTTTTTCTTTCCTCTTTAATTTTTAGTTTTTATTTTTCATTTGTTCCTGCCACTCACGAGCTACTAAATCGATGCCATAAAATCTTTGCCAGAAGCGGTCTACCGCCCAAGTCGGCAACACTTTGGTCATAATAAACAGCAGGAATTCGCCACCCGTAGCAGCGATATAGCGCGGACGAGGACGAGGATCTGTAAGCGATCGCACAATTACTTCAGCCACCCGTTCGGATGTCCAAGCGCGACTGCTAGTTTGTTCCTGTAACCCTTCTAACTTCTTAAAAGCAGCGCGATAGGGAGTCTGTTCGGGATCGGGAACTGTTTCCTCAACTCCTTGGGCAACCACATCAAAAAAATCGGTAGTCACCGGCCCCGGTTCGATGACGCTGACCTTGATATTGAAAGGTTCCAGTTCCATACGGAGAGCATCGCTGAGTCCTTCCAAAGCAAATTTCGAGGAACTGTATATACCCCCAAAAGGAAACGCCAGTCTTCCTCCTAAAGAACTAATATTGATGATTCTGCCACCACCGCGATCGCGCATCCCAGGTATCAAAGCGCGACTCAAAGCCAATGGCCCCAGCAAATTCACCTCAAATTGCCGCCGCGCCGATGCAGATGGAATCAATTCGAGCGGCCCCATTTGACCGTAACCGGCATTATTCACCAAAGCATCCACCCTACCGAAACGCAGGATAGCAGCTCTCGCCAAAGCATCCACCTGCTCGATCGACGACATATCCGTAGGGACAACCAAAACTTCTGCCCCTGCTTTGCTACAGTATGTGGCAGTTGTATCCAGCTTGGCCCGGTTACGCGCTGCCAACACCAATCGAATGCCAGGAAACTTTTTGGCTAAAACTTGCGCCAAAGCAGCGCC
>NZ_JACJUP010001077.1:0-2425 GCF_014748295.1 Planktothrix sp. FACHB-1355
ATGTTTTGCTGTGATGTTATTTTTCTCCACTAATTGCCCATCCACCCATTCTGTATTATCGGGCGGATTGAGCATATAATCTTCTAAGGTAAAGATTTTTGATACATTTGAGACTTCGGCAGTAGCGATCATTGCTTTTCTCCTTAGCTGCATATATTAATATTATCACTCATCCCAATTTACCATTAATTTTTCACATATTGCTTCACCACAGCTTGCAACTTAAAAATTGTCTCGCCATTTTCTTTCTTTTCCAGCAAACAACGTCTTCCCAAGGATTGCATTACCTTGAATAACTCGGAAGGCGATATCTGCATACCATTTAACAATTGATATATAGAAATCGGTTCATTTTCAATCGCTAATCTAGACATTACCTGTTTTTCTAAATCTGATAACCTACTAAACTGCCGATCGAATATATCTTTCAAATCTTCACTGACAAATAGGGCATCATATTTGAGAAATTCAGCCACTCTCCCACCGCACAAATCTTTAATTAGCGTTGCTACTATTTTTAACCATAATGGATTACCTTGGTAAAGGTTAATCAATTCTTCCCATTTATTTTCATCAGCCAAACCTTTCTCTTTGAGGATTTCCCTTGCTGCGATACCCAAACCATTTAATTGTAGCGATCGCACTAATTTATCTGGGTCTTCCAATGCCACAATTTCTCTCGGTTTATCCCAACTAAGCAGCAACAAGCAACTATTATGATATAATTCGCCTAATCTTTTAAAGAGTAATCCATAATCTTCATATCCAGGTTCATAGCAACCAGCTAATTGTCCTTTACTAAAAATATGATGTACATCATCGAATACGATCAGACAACGTTGCTTTCGCAGATATTCTATTAATTGCGATCGCTTATTTTCTCCACTACCTGATAATTCACTTTCGGGTTGATTAGATAAAAATTCAATTAGTTCTTTTTGGATTAATTCTAGTGGTGGTTTTTCGCACAGACTGCGCCATATCACACAATCAAATTTATCTTGAATTTGCTTTAGTAGCTGAACTGCGATCGCACTTTTCCCGATCCCACTTATCCCTACAAGTGCGACGAGGCGACAGCGTTCTTGCACTATCCATTTTTCTAGGATAGCTAGTTCTTCTGTGCGATCGTAGAAATTGCCGAGATCCGGTGCATCATCTACAAAAACCCGGTTTCTTTGAGAAACCGGGTTTTTAACTTGGTGCGATCGATCTTGTGCGACTTCTGGAGGTGGCAAAGGTTTTGGACAAAGGTTAATGTTACCAATAGCTACAAAGTCTTGTGCAAAATTTGATGAAACTGATGAAACGTTAGAGAACCGACACCTTTGCATTGTAGAGCGAAAATTCGACTTACTGACATCTTCTCCTAATACATCTGATAATACCTTCCAAAGTTCAGAAGCGATATCCTTAACGTGACCTTCTGTGCAATTAAACTGTTCTGCTATTTTCGAGTATTTCTGATTTTGCACCGTTCCCCGTAAGACAGCTTCTTGCAGATCGTCTAGATGTTTCCCTGTTTTAGTGAAAATTAGGCGATCGGCTATTTTTAACATTTCTTTAATGTCCATTAGTCAGGTAAATGTCGGTATTTTCACTATTATAATCCTACTTTATCCGACTTCGGCAACTTTTTCCGACTTTTTCCGGCCTGTTTGTGTTGGAAAAGTTCCTACGAAATCCGACTTTTACCGACTGGACAAAATTGCCTGTTAGACACAAAAT
Source organism: Planktothrix sp. FACHB-1355 (assembly GCF_014748295.1). Taxonomy (NCBI): domain Bacteria; kingdom Bacillati; phylum Cyanobacteriota; class Cyanophyceae; order Oscillatoriales; family Microcoleaceae; genus Planktothrix; species Planktothrix sp. FACHB-1355. Next base: position 1,729 of record NZ_JACJUP010001077.1, read on the forward strand.
CCAAATTAGGATCATTCCATTATTTAGTAAACAGGTCAGATCTAATTGTCAACTAAGACTAATCTGTTCTGCATCCGAATATAAAACCTAAATCTAATGGTGACAAAATGAAGAAAACCCTAAGCATATTAGCCATAGCAACTTCTCTCAGCTTTGGTGGAGCTATTATTGGAAATATTCACTTGAGAGTGTTTGCACAAAGTAGCCCTTGGGGACAAGTTGTTTCTCCACAAACATACACAAATCCTGATACCGGACAGACTCTTTGTTTCTATTCATCATCACGTTGGGCACCATGTCCAGGCCAAGGCAATACAATTATCATACCGCCAAATGCTAAGTGTAGGGGTGGTGCTACTATGACAGACTTAATGAATAATTGCCCAGCCGCTCAATGCTTGATGGATCGAACACAAGCTCAACTAAGTGATTCTCCTGCTTTGCCTTGCACTGGTCTACCATAACAAGTAACTTATTTTTAACTATGCAGGAAAGAGCGATCGCACCTTACCCAAAATATGTGCGTTCACGAAGTGTGCCGTTAGGCGTATCGCTCTTGTTTGAATTAACTAGGTGGACGGCGAATTCGTGTCTGTACTTCATCTGCAACTACTAAACAACCTTGCAGACTCTCTAATCTTTGTTCGCTCAAAATACGAGAAATAAGATTTAGCACCGCCTGACTACTGCGACTACG
>NZ_JACJUP010001078.1:0-2425 GCF_014748295.1 Planktothrix sp. FACHB-1355
GCAACAATCGATGGGTAGGGCTTTCAAGAGAAAATTTTGAGATATTAGAGTGAATGTCAAATTTGACAAGGCTCCAGACGCTTTGCGTTCTGAGCGGATTTGCGATCGCTCTCTCCTCACACCCTCCTGAAAGTGTAGTTTTATATGAATTGGATTATCCAGCATGGGCGGAAAATCTTGAAAAGCTTATCCGAGCTATTTACGGCTGAACTTTTGCGGGCGGGGGACAAACCTCTGTCGATCAGTTCGATCGTCACGCTGATTTTGTTAGCTTTGGCTGTCTTTTTCATTTCCAGAGCGCTAGGCGAGTGGATGAAGCGGGGGCTCCTAGTGCGTTTGAAACTAGATAGGGGAAGTCGAGAAGCTATCTCTACTGTCATCAGCTATTTCCTCTCTGCTTTGGGTGGTTTGATTGTGCTGCAAACCGCAGGCATAAATCTCAGTTCTCTGGCTGTATTAGCTGGAGTTTTGGGAATTGGATTTGGTTTTGGGCTACAAAATTTAGCCAGTAATTTTATCAGCGGATTGACGCTCCTTGTGGAACAACCGATTAAAGTCGGCGATTTTGTTGAGGTGGAAGGGTTATTGGGAACTGTAGAAAACATTTCTATCCGTTCTACGATTGTCCGTACTATCGATGGAGTTTTTGTAATTGTTCCTAATATTCGTTTTGTTGAAAATCATATTGTTAACTGGACTTATCGCGATCCCAAGTGCTGTATCCATGTTCCGGTCGGCGTTGCCTACGGTAGCGATCCAGTATTGGTCACAGAGGCACTGCTAGCTGCTGCTCGTATGGAACCTGGGGTTTTATCCTATCCATCGCCCAAAGTGTGGTTTAAATGTTTCGCGGAAAGTACTCTCAATTTTGAATTATTGGTTTGGATCGACCAACCTGCAAATAGCGAACCGCTCAAAAGCGCTTTAAACTTTCGGATCGAGCAGGAATTACGTCATCGCCAGATCCATATTCCTTTCCCGCAACGGGAACTCTGGATTAGAAATATAGAGGAGTTAAACACGCTGGTTCATCAAACTGGCGGTACGGAAGTTTCCAATAGCAATGTAGCTTCCCAAAAGACCTCACCGTCAGAAACAACTCATCCATTGCCGAAATCGCCTAATAACTTAAATCTGCGCGAATTGTTGCGGAGGGTTACTTACTTTGAGTCTTGTAGCGATCTCGAACTGCGGCAGTTAATTGAGTATGGGTATCGACAACTTTTTCCGGCAGGACAGATTGTTTGTCAAGAAAATGAACCAGGTGACTCATTTTACATCATTTTGACAGGTTCTGTGGAAGTTTTTTCGCAGCGGGCCGAGAAATATATCGCCACGCTTCACGATGGGGAGTTTTTTGGCGAGATGTCTTTGCTGTTGGGAATTCCGCGCTCAGCGACGGTTCGCACCTTATCGGACACGATACTGTTTGTTGTAGACCGAAATGATTTACAGAAGTTATTAGTAGAGCATCAGGGTTTAGCAGATCAAATTGCCCAAACCCTTTCCGAACGTCAACAGGCGCTGCGAGACTTAGGCTTATCAACAGCAGATGCCTCGCAGGAGACGCCTTTTATATGGATACGCAAACGCATTCAAAGCCTTTTCGGTATTTGAGCGAGCTAGGAACTAGCCTCTAGCTTCTCTGCAATTACCTCTGGTGTTTTAAAAATGTTTCGATACAATAAGAGTTAGGTAGGTATGACCTACACCAAGAAACCATACACCTGTAGCGGTGGAAAGATGGCCATAGCTCTGCTATCGACTCTGAAAATCTTGGATGGTAATGTGTACTACCGTGGGATCGTACTAAACATAGGCATCATTAAAAAAATGCACAGTAACAATTGCAATGTGGTTGGTAAAGCCTATTTATGAACCCACCAAACCTGAGAAAAAGCTTATAACCAAACAGAATGCAACAATCGCAAGGATGGAAGCTGTGCAAAGACTTCAGTCTGTCCACCTGAAAGCGAGGGGGTCTTCAGTGTGATTGCTATATCAAAGCGTCCGACTGGGCGCACTTGGGCTACCATCAGCTTTGCTTCTACCCTCTACCTTTGTCCGATTCTGGATCTGCTGGTGGCGGAAATTCCCGACCAATGGCAGCTAGAAGTTCGACTGGGATTGCAAGAAGCTTTGGTGAATGCTGCCAAGCATGGAAATAAACTCGATCCCAGTAAAACAGTTGTAGTGCGATTTGCAACGATCGCCGATCACTACTGTTGGGTGATCTCCGATCAAGGATCGGGATTTAGCCCTTGTTGTAAGTGCGAGATCGATCCCGACGAGCATTTGCCTCCAGATGAGTCAGAATGCGGCAGAGGCTTATATATTCTGTACAAAGTGTTTGACCAAGTGAATTGGAACGCTGAGGGAACAGAGTTGAGCCTCTGCAAGCATATTAAGACTCGTTACAAACTAC
>NZ_JACJUP010001079.1:0-2361 GCF_014748295.1 Planktothrix sp. FACHB-1355
CAAGGGCAGAAGTGTTGGCCATTGCCGAAGAAATGGTCTCCTACGCTAAGTCTTTCATGGATGATGTAGAATTCTCGCCGATGGATGCGGCTCGTTCCGACCCACAGTATTTGTATCAGGTTTTAGAACGAGCGATCGCAGCTGGCGCTACAACTATCAATATTCCCGATACCGTAGGTTACATGACTCCCAGCGAATTCGGAGATTTGATTCGCGGTATTAAGGAAAATGTTCCCAACATCGATAAAGCAATTATTTCCGTTCACGGTCATAACGATTTGGGATTGGCTGTTGCGAACTTCTTGGAAGCAGTGAAAAATGGCGCACGCCAGTTAGAATGCACCATTAACGGCATTGGCGAACGCGCTGGCAATGCGTCTTTGGAAGAATTGGTGATGGCATTGCACGTCCGCCGTCAATATTACAATCCTTTCTTGGGACGTCCGGTGGAATCGGAAGCACCGCTAACTAATATTGACACGCGGCAGATTTACAAAACTTCTCGTTTGGTTTCCAACTTGACGGGAATGTTGGTGCAACCGAATAAAGCAATTGTAGGCGCAAATGCTTTCGCTCACGAATCCGGTATCCATCAAGATGGGGTGCTGAAAAATAAGCTTACCTATGAAATTATGGATGCTGAATTGATTGGTTTGACCACCAATCAAATTGTACTCGGCAAACATTCCGGTCGCCATGCTTTCGGCGCACGTTTGAAAGAGTTGGGATTTGAACTTTCGGATACGGATTTGAATAAGGCGTTTCTGAAGTTCAAAGAGGTAGCGGATAAGAAGAAAGAAATTACCGATTGGGATTTGGAAGCGATCGTTAATGACGAAATCCAACAAGCTCCCGACCTTTTCCGTGTAGAATTGGTGCAGGTTTCTTGCGGTAGCAACGCTCGTCCGACGGCAACGGTAACTCTCAGAACGCCAGAAGGAGAGGAGTTGACTGATGCGGCGATTGGAACTGGGCCGGTGGATGCTGTTTATAAGGCAATTAACCGCGTGGTAAATGTGCCGAATCAGCTAATTGAATTTTCTGTGCAGTCGGTGACGGCGGGAATTGATGCAATTGGAGAAGTAACAATTCGCCTCAAACATGGTGAGCGCATTTTCTCCGGTCATGCTGCTAACACGGATATTATCGTCGCTTCCGCGCAAGCTTATATAAATGCGCTGAATCGTTTGTATGCGGCGTTGCAGAATAAGCAAGTGCAGTCTGAAGGTGGCGAAAATCCTGCTGCTGCGGGTACTACTGTGTAAGTGTGAATAGGTGGACAAAACGCTAGAAGGCGTTGAAAGAGAAAAAGTATAAAGGCACGAAGGGATAAATTTCCTTTCGTGTTTTTTCTGTTTTGGGGGAAGAAAAAAGTGCGATCGCGATAGCGTGCCGGAGGCGATCGCTTATGGCAAATTAAAATAGATTTAAGCATTCGATCGCCCAAATTATGTCTGAAATTATTGTTGCTGTTTACGAAAATGGTGTTTTGCGTCCCGTAAATCCCGTATCTTTAAATGAGGGTCAAACTGTGCGACTGCAAGTGGTGCTGGAAGTATCGCCAGGAGAGTCACAAAATGAGGTAGAAAAGCCATTTCAGTCATTAGTTGACCAAAAAGTGATGAGTCTGCCACCGAAACAGGGTCAAATCGATCGCGCTGAATTAGCGCGGCGCGAAGAGGCGCGGCGCGAACGGATGCAAAAAATGGGGCCAATCCCAGGTAAACCTCTATCAGAAACCATTATTGAGGATCGTGGCCCGTGGTAAACGCTTATTTCTTGGATACCAGCGCGTTAGTGAAAAGATATATTTATCTACTTCTGTTGAGCGTCATCAACATATCTTTAATGATAATGTAAATAACTAACGCAGTTTGTAAAAATTGTCCGAGTTGCATAATTGGATCGAAGCGCCAGCCAGAAAAAAGTAGGATCGTGCCAATTATTAAGAAAAAAATCGTTGAAACTATTGCTTGAATGACATATCTAATCAAAGATGAATCGCTGACATTTCTGGCACGTCTAAATATCAAAATTAATGCCGATACTATATAAATAAAACTCCCTACGAAATATACTAATCCACATAAACTTGCTAAATTAAAAGATACATTTATCATGTTCGATCGCCTGATTTAGATTAAAAACCCTACAGTCTTAGTTTTATTATAAATTAAAATACTTTTCATTTACTTTTCCTGATTGTAACGATCGTATGTTTGCCGCAAAAATAATCCCGATCTCATTCAATATCCTCTACGCGGTTACGATCCTGTCCTTGAGAGTGCGATCTCTCTTTAACAATCTTCATATTGTTTATTGAATTGTAGTCAAAATTTAAACTAATTTACGATAAAAAAG
>NZ_JACJUP010000108.1:0-10061 GCF_014748295.1 Planktothrix sp. FACHB-1355
TGCTTCTTTATTTTTAGGTTTAGCTAAATACGAATTGGGAGATGTAGAAGGAGCAATTCGTTCCTGGCAAACAGTTGACCCGCAAGCTTATTACGGTAAAAATGCAGAGCGGATTCAATTAATGCAAATAGCGCTGGCGGTAGCAACCTATGGAAAGGGCGATCGACAAGGTTGTTTGGCAATAATGAATAAGCTCAATCAACCCCATCAATTCTTAATTGAATTTGAGAAGTTGAAAACGCAACTTTGGGGCGATCGCTTGCTGGCAGATACAAAAAAAATGATGCCAGAATTCTTCCCTAACAAAACAATTGAAGCTGACTCTAACGTAAATGCAGTAGCCATTACCCCCGACGGTCAAACTTTAGCGACCGGTCATGATGACAAAACTATCAAATTGTGGCAGGTCAGCACAGGCAAATTGAAAAGCACTCTTACCGGACTTTCTGCTTCAGCTTCTACCTTAGCCATCAGTCCAGACGGTCAAATTTTAGCTGCTGGTAGTAGCGATCGTAGCATCAAATTATGGAACCTTCGCACAGGACAATTGAAAAGCAATCTTACCGGACATTCATCTGACATACTTTCTCTTGTTTTCAGTCCAGATAGTCAAATTTTAGCTAGTGCTGGCGACACGACGGTCAAGCTGTGGGATGTTAGCGCGGGTCAACTTCAAACTACTTTCACGGGCGATAACACGCCCGTTTATGCAGTGGCATTTAGCCCAAACGGTCAAACTTTAGCTAGTGTGAATAGGCGCGGAACTATCAATCTGTGGAACGTCAGGACAAAGCAAATTAATAGTACCATAAATAGTGGTTCTGTCCGCACGATCCCTATATTTTTATTTGTCGGTTTTAGTTCGGACGGTCAAACTATAGTTAGGAGGAAAGGCAATATTATGGAATCTTTAAATATTGGCAACCAACAGGTTATCAGAACTATCGAAAACAACAGCCCTAACTATTTTACCTTTTTGTCAAAAGATGGGAAATATATGATCAGTCAAAATTTTGATAGAACTTTCAAACTTTGGGATGTCGCCACAGGAAAAGTGCAGCGCATCTTTTATGGAAACAGTTACATAAATAATCCGCAGAAGATGACTGCTATCAGTTCGGATGTAAAAACTTTAGCTAGTGCAGTTAACAAGAAAATTTGGCTTTGGAATTTGTCCGATCGCTAAATTTTATATATGTCAAAAATAACGCCATATCAAACATTTTTTTAATTAAGCCAGATGCACCTCCGCCTTCATTACTTAATTGCGATCGCTTCTACTCTGGTGTTTGCTATCCCGGCGACACCGTTGACTCACAATGTCAGTGTCACGGCACAAATTTCTGTCACAAATACAAAAGCGGAAGCAGACCGACTATTTCAACAAGGCGTCGCACAATTTCGTACAGGTGAATTTCAAGCTGCACTGCAAATTTATCAACAAGTTCTCATCATTCGGCAAAATTTTAAAGATAAACTCGGTATTGGCGAAACACTCGACAACATCGGCGAAGTTTACACCAGTCTTGGCGATTACGATAAAGCAATGGAAAATTTGCAGCAAGCTTTAACTATTCGCAAAGAACTTGACGAAAAAGTTGGTATTGGCGAAACACTCAACAATATTGGTTTTGTTTATCGTCAGTTAGGCGATTATCCCAAAGCTTTAGAATTGCATCAACAAGCTTTAGAAATAGCCAAACAAATCGGTAAGCGTGTAGTGGAAGGGGAAGCTTTGCACAATATAGCTGCCCTTGCTGCTGCCCAAGGCGATTATAACAAAGCATTAGAATTATACAAACAAGCTTTAGCAATTCGTCAGGAAGTTGGAGACAAACGCGACGAAGGACGCACGCTGAATAACATCGGCGGCGTTTATTCCAGCTTAGGCGAATACGATCGCGCTTTGCAATACTACCAGCAAGCTTTGGCAATTCGTCGCACTATTAACGATAAAGCTGGCGTGGCGCGTCTCCTCAGCAACATCGGCTTAGTTTATCGTCAATTAAGTCAATATTCGCAAGCGCTAGAATTCTATCAACAAGCTTTACCGATTCTACAAGATATGGGCGATAAAGCCAGCGTTGGTACTACTCTCAACGGCATTGGTGTTATTTATGAAAATTTAGGTCAATACGATAAATCTTTACAAGTATATCAACAATCTTTGGCAATTGCGAAAGAAATTGGCGACAAAGTTGGCATTGGCAACACTTTTGATAACATTGGTGGCATTTCTTACAGTTTGGGTAAGTATCCGCAAGCGCTGCAATATTATCAGCAAGGATTGGCGATTCGTAACGAAATTGGCGATAAAAATGGCGTGGGAAATTCTCTCACCAACTTGGGCGGCGTCGCCTATAATTTAGGTCAATATCCCCAAGCTTTAGAATTTTTGCAGCAAGCATTGGCGATTCGGAAAGAAACGGGAGATAAGGCAGGGGAAGGTCGCGCTTTAGATGCGATCGGCATTATTTACGAAAGTCAAAACCAGTATACCAAAGCAATACAATATTATCAACAAGCTTTAGCAATTTCTCAACAAATTGGCGATAAAGCAGGCGAAGGAGAAGCCCTCAATCATATTGGCGGTATCTATACCAAGTTCCGAAATTATTCGCAAGCACAACAATTTTTGCAACAAGCATTAGCAGTGCGTCAAAAAATTGGTGACAAAGGCGGAAAAGGTCGGACGCTTAACAGTATCGCCAACGTTTATTACAGTCAGCGCAATTATGCCAAAGCATTGGATTTTTTACAACAATCTTTAACAATTCTCCAAGAAATAGGCGACAAAGCGGGCGAAGGAATAGCTTTTAGCAATATCGGTTATCTGTTAGAAAAACAAAATCAGTCAACCTTGGCAATTATTTTCTACAAGCAAGCAGTTAATCTTACCGAATCTATCCGCAAAGATTTAAAATCCCTGTCCATAGAACAGCAGAAATCTTTCACAGATACCGTTGCCGATACCTATCGCAGATTAGCCGATTTGTTACTCAAACAAAATCGCGCTGACGAAGCAAAACAAGTTCTCGATTTGCTGAAAATACAAGAATTAGCCGAATATTTGCGAAACGTCCGGGGAAACGATCGCACAGCGCAAGGCGTCGATTTATTGCCCCAAGAAGCACAAATTTCGGAAAAATATGTTCAAGTCGTGCAATTGGGTAAAGAACTGGCACAATTACGCAGTATACCAGATGTCGATCGCACACCAGCCCAGCAACAGCGAATTGCCGAATTGGAGAGGATCGAACAGCAACAAAAAATAGAATTTAACGAATTTATCCGCAGTCCGGATGTCGTGGCGCTTGTACAAGAATTGAACGAAAAATCAAAAGGCGAAAACCTCAATTTAGCCAATCTCGATCGCGTCCAGCAAAACTTGCAGCAGTTGCCGAAATCATCTGTATTAATTTATCCCCTGATTTTACAAGACCGTTTGGAATTAGTGCTGGTAACGCCTGATTCTGGGCCAATACATCGACCTGTGGCAGTAAAAAGGCAGGAAATAGAAAAGGCGATCGCCCAATTTCGCGAAGCTTTACAAAATCCGAATTCAGATGCTACAATACCAGCAAAGCAATTATATAATTGGCTCATCAAACCAATCGAAAAAGAAATCGCAGACAGCAAAGCGCAAACAATTATCTACGCCCCAGACGCACAACTACGCTATATTCCTTTAGCAGCTCTTAATGATGGCAAACAGTGGCTAGTGCAGCGTTTCGCCATTAACTATATCACCGCCGCAAATCTAACCGATTTCAAACCAAAAATACCCAATAATCCCCGCGTCTTAGCGGGTGCTTTTACCACAGGAAACTACAGCGTTCCGATTGGAAATCGCCAACTTAATTTCGCCGGACTGCCATTTGCAGGTCGCGAAGTAAACAACCTGGCGGCAACAATCAACAACACCATTATATTATTAGATACTGCCTTCAGTCCCGCAGCAGTTCTTCCCCGTCTCAACGATTACAATATTATTCATTTTGCCACTCATGCTGCCTTTGTCACCGGTCAGCCCGAAGAATCTTTTATCCTATTTGGTGATGGCAGTCGCGTCACCCTTCGCGATGTCGAAACTTGGTCATTACCCAATGCAGATTTAGTAGTGCTGAGTGCTTGTGAAACAGGAGTAGGAAAACAATTGGGAAACGGTAAAGAAATACTCGGTTTTGGTTACCAAATGCAACGAATTGGTGCGAAGGCAGCGATTGCCTCATTGTGGTCAATTTCCGATGGCGGTACTCAAGTTTTGATGAATGCTTTTTACGCAGGATTGCAAAAAGAAAACATCACAAAAGCCGAAGCTTTGCGGCAAGCGCAAATCGCTTTAATTACCGGAAACTCGACAGTAGCAGTAAGCGAAGAACAGAGAGGTATTGCCGTCCGCGCAGTCTCTCAGGGTAGTGCGTCGGTAGTTAGCAATCGTCTCAATCATCCCTTTTATTGGGCACCTTTTATTTTAATTGGTAATGGGTTTTAGCCAGCCGATTTGGGATTTTGGATTTTGGATTTTGGATTGGCTATGAATAACAACTCTCGCTGATATCGTAACCGCCAGTGTTAGGACAACTCCGACTCTTACCTCTAACCTTCCATCCCATACTCCGTAACCCTTTTCCCTCTTCCCTAGCCCCTAGTCCCTCGGCTTAGTTTGGTCATTTCAAACAAATGTGTGGCATTATTTCCTTGAAAAGCATCAAAAAGCACCTTCTGTCCGGAACCAATTTCTACCAAAAAACGCTCGGCAATTTCATAATAAGCATAAGTCCAAGGAATGCTTATCAATTCACCACTGGTATCATCTCGCACAGTCACCATTTCGGTTACAGCTTGAGTTGCGGTCTGACGCAAACCTATTTCAAGAGTGCCTTCAATCTCGGCTTTCATCGGTACGCCGCGTTCTGATAAACCACGGACAGTAGTTTCAATATCCGGGTATCTATCTGTGTTCTGACGGTTGACATAGCCGGTAAAGTGGTTGACCGCGTATCCGTGCAGGAGTACCCAAGCACCATACTGAGTTACTTTATTTACTGCTTCCACGCTCGATCGCACAGGTGGTTGCCAAGGGCGATCGAACACATTTTCCAATTCATTTACAATTAGCTCAACATCTGCTTTTTCTAGCTCGGATAAGTTCGGATAAATGCTAGAATTAATTGAGCTAACTGTTTGATAGATTTGTTGTGATATTTCATCCGGTAACTCATCCACAATCAACTCGCTGATAAACAATTTCGGCAAATCAAATTCCTCTTGTTCCGGATGGCGATAGTGACGCGCATACAAATGCTTATCGGCAAAAACATATTCCCCCGCCGCCGAATACCCCAAGCTTTCCACAATGCGTTCTAAATAAGGAATTCCCAAGTTAACACCATTAACATTCAGACCCAAAGAACGAAAAGCAATGTGGTCATTTGCCACAACACCGCCCGCTTCGGTTATCATCTGCTGGTAAACTTTTGCGTAACTGACTCTAGCGCTATATTTTTCCCAGAGTTTATGCCACAAATTGCGAGTAACTTCAATATTTGACATATGATTAAAAGTAAATTTTCAACGCAAAGGAACGCAAAGGTAAACGCAGAGGAACGCAGAGTATTGGTATCGCTAAATTTTGCTCTTATCCTTCACCTCTTCTTGGCGCACTTTGCGATTACCTCTGCGTTCCTTTGCGTTTAAATTAGATCTCTGCCAACAAGTCGGCGAGAATCTGCAAAGCAACCTGAATTTGGTTGCTGTCGATAACTAAAGGCGGACAAAAACGAATCGCCGCTTTTCCGCAACCTAACAGCAACAAGCCTTTGTAGAAAGCATCATCTACAATTTTATCTCTTAATTTGGCATCTAGGTTACCTTCCTCATCAAGGAGATCGATCGCCACCATCAAACCTTTTCCTCTGGGCGGCGAAACTCGCTTAAAACGCTGCGATAATTGAGTTAAACCTGCTTGCAATAACTCTCCCATTCTGCTGGCATTATCCATCAGTTCGGTTTCCAACAATCGCAAGGTAACGTTAGCAGCTGCACAAGCAACCGGATTGCCGCCAAATGTGGTAGCGTGAGAACCGGGAGGCCATGTCATTAATTCGGGTCGCGCTAAAATTGCACCTAATGGCAAACCGCTGGCGATACCTTTGGCTAAAGTAATGATATCCGGCATTACTCCCCAATGTTCGATCGCAAATAATTTCCCGGTGCGACCCATGCCCGATTGCACTTCATCCACTACCATGAGAATATTGTAGCGATCGCATATTTTTCTAATCCTCTCTAAAAAGCCATCTTCCGGCACAATATAACCGCCTTCTCCTTGAATCGGTTCTACCACAATTGCCGCAATTTCTGTAGCTGGTAAAACAGTAGTAAAAAGCTGATGTTCCAGATAATCTAAACTTTCGTGAGTGCCGTAAGGAATATGAGTTACACCAGGTAACAAAGGGCCGAAATTTTTGCGCTGCACAACTTTGGAACCGGTGAGAGACATTGCCCCATATGTACGTCCGTGAAATGCTCCCAAAAAGGCTACTATTAAGGAGCGTCCGGTATAATATCGAGCTAATTTAATCGCCCCTTCGTTCGATTCAGCACCAGAGTTAGTAAAAAATACTTTCGCACTATTAGGAAAAGGCGCACGCGCTGCCAATTTTTCTGCCAATTCTACCATCGGTTCGTAGTAAAAATCAGTACCCGACATATGAATAAGATTGGCCGATTGTGCTTGAATTGCACGTACAACTTCTGGGTGCGCGTGTCCGGTATTCGTAACAGCAATTCCGGCGGTTAAATCTAAAAACACATTGCCATCCACATCCTCTAACATACAACCTTCCCCGCGATCGGCTACTAACGGGTAACCACGGGTGTAGGATGGGGAAGTGACGGCGCGATCGCGTTCCACCAAAGCGCGAGCGCGTGGCCCAGGTAACGGGGTGACAAGACGCGGAATGCGGGGTAAAGTACGATCGGTTGAAATAGTAAGCATTTTCACTCAACATTTTTGGATAAGAGAATCAACGATTTATCGCTTTTGTCTGTAACTTCTGTTTCCATATCTATAATTCCCCGATCCGAAATTTAAAATTTAATTAACTGAAGGCGATCGACACAACCAAAATAGTGTTAAGTTTTGTAAAATAGTTAGTTGTATCTGTTTCTCCTCGCTTGAGGAATAAATTGATTAATGCCTATGTCCTCGCCAAAAACCCAGTTTCCCGAATCCGTTCCAGTCGCGACCCCATCTCAATCCTCTCCATCCTGGCAAATCGAGCTGCTGTACGACGGAGAATGTCCGTTGTGCGTGAGAGAAGTCAATTTCTTGCAGAAACAAGACGCGGGTCGAGGTCTGGTAAAGTTTACCGACATCGCCGACAGCAGCTACACCCCGGAAGAACATGGCGGCGTGGACTTTGAAACGGCGATGGGACGAATTCATGCTGTACTTCCCGACGGTACTGTCATCAAAAATGTGGAAGTTTTTCGTCGCGTCTACGAGATTTTGGGGATGGGATGGATTTATGCGGCGACCGGGTGGCCCATTATTGGTGCGATCGTCGATCGGCTGTATGGAATTTGGGCTGACTGGCGGCTTAAATTGACCGGAAGACCCGACTTAGCAACAATTGTAGCTCAGCGCCACCAGCGCCTTGAGTGCCAGACAGAAGGGCGTTGTAGACTGAACGAAGATGAGAATTAATTTTAGCCATGCGATCGGCAATTTTTAATCGGGAAATAAATTTTCGTCAAGGGTTTGTGCGGGGGTAAAAGGCGATTCGCTAGGTAAAGTATCTGAAGTTAATTCCATCTCCATCTCAACAATTTTCTTAGCGTCTTGATAGGTTTGAGCAAATTCTTCTAGCAATAACGAACTTAAACTAGGGCTGCTTGCCAAAATTTGCTCCAGGCGGATGCGATGTTCTGTAATCGTAGCACGCCATTCATCAAGACGCTGTTTAGGAAAGTATTGGTACTTTAATAAATGCTGCATAACGGCCAAAAGACTCTCATCTAATTCCCGTTTTTTCCATCTGCCTAAACTCTCAATTTCATCGATTAAATTTTCAGTATCTAGCTCAGAAAACTTGCCCTCGCGCAGTAACCTAGCAGTTTCTTCAATCCATAAGTAAAAGTCGCGATCGTATAGGTTGCTAACATTGCTATTTTTATAGCTTACCGCCATAAGATTAATCCTCAGCTTCGGGTAAAAAATCCGGATTCAGGCTCTCTTCAAGAGTAAATGGAGAATTCACAGGAAAGGTTTCAACTGGCAGTCTTGTTTCATCTTTTGCTTGCTCTCTGGCGTTTTGGTAGCAGCTATCAAAAATAGTTTCTAAATATGGCCTTAAACTGGGGCTATCGTCTAATTCTCGATTTAATCTGCGCCGATGCTCTCGCATACTTCCCTCCCAACTACCAGAACGTTTTTCTGGCTGATATTTGTATTTAAGTAGGTGGAGCAAAACCACAACCAAGTTACTTTCAACTGCCCGCTTTTCACGCTTTCCCATCTCTTCAATTTCGAGGAGCAAATTTTTTACATCTAAATCTGCAAATCTGCCTTGGCGCAAGATTTTAGCAATTTCTTCTGTCCATAAATAGTAATCGCGATCGTAAAGGTTGGCAGTTTCATTTTTTGACTGAGATACCGTCATATCGCAATGCCTCTTATAAGTTATATTACAACTTAACTAACTTAATTATTCGGGAAAGAAATTTTCGTCAAGAATTTGTGCGGGGGTAAAAGGCGACTCGTTAGGAAACGTATGTAGCGGCAATTCTGTTTCCTCAGCAGCTTGTTTTCTGGCTTTCTGATAAGCTTTATCAAAAATTTCGAGAAAATACTCTCTCAGACTGGGACTCTCCTCAAAGGCATCTTCCAAGCGAATGCGATGTTCTACGATCGTGTGACGCCAACTTTTGGAACGTTTTTGTGACTGATATTTGTACTTTAATAAGTGCATCAAAAGGACGCGCAAATTACTTAGCAATGCCCGCTTTTGGCTACCGCTCATATCTTCAACTTCTTCGATCAGGTGTTCCAAATCGATTTGGCCAAATTTCCCAGCCTGCAAAAGTTTTGCCGTTTCCTCTGCCCACAAACAAAAGTCGCGATCGTAAAGATTGGCGGTTGGATTTTCCGACTGAGATACCGTCATCTCGCAATACCTCTGACAAATTATTTAATAAACATCTCCAAAAATTCTTGTGGGGTAGGCATCCTGCCTGCCGAGAGAGATTCTTTTGGAGGAGATGCCTAATGATTATCGATTTGAGCGCGTTGCAAACGACCGGAAAAATCTACATAAACACTCTTCCATTCCGAAAACACATCCAAAGCAGCAGTCCCCGCCTCCCGATGTCCGTTACCCGTTTGCTTGACACCACCAAAAGGTAAATGCACTTCCGCACCAATCGTTGGGCCATTAATATAAGTAATTCCCGCCTCGATATCGCGCATTGCTTGGAAAGCGCGGTTGACATCGCGAGTATAAATCGATGAAGATAAACCGTAAGGCGTGTCGTTGAGTATTTTTATCGCTTCTTCAAAGGAATTAACTTCAATTAAAGATACGACAGGGCCGAAAATTTCTTCGCGGGCAACGCGCATATCTGGAGTAACATTATCCAGAATCGTCGGCTCAAAGAAAAAACCATATTTTAAATCTCCCATATTGGCTATCTTGCCACCGATTAACACCTTTGCTTTCTCAAAATGAGCCACTTCTAAATAACCGCTAACTCGCTGAAGCTGAGCGACATTCACCAAAGGCCCAACATTCGTATTCGGGTCAATACCAGCACCGAGACGCAACTTGGCAGTCCGCTCTACGAACATCGAAGTAAACTTATCTTTGATATCCCGATGTAAAAGCAGGCGACTTGTAGCTGTACAGCGCTGACCGGTTGTACCGAATGCTCCCCAAACAGCACCTTCCAAAGCTAATTCTAAATCCGCATCATCCATCACAATTTGGGCATTTTTGCCGCCCAATTCCAAGCAAACTCGCTTGTGAGTTCGCCCGCAAGTAGCCCCAATTTCTGCA
>NZ_JACJUP010001080.1:0-2422 GCF_014748295.1 Planktothrix sp. FACHB-1355
CGCTTGCGGTTGTTGTGCTTTCAGGTGATCGAGCGCTTTTGCTAAGACAGCATCAGGAATGGGCCATTTGCCAATTTGTTTGATGTCGTACTCATCCACCCTGACAATAACGATCCGCTCGTCGATCGGCTCAGAAGGTCGCTGGCGAAAATATAAATCCAAAGTCGCCCATTCCAGCATTTGAAACAAACCCACTGAGTTAGCGAGAATTGCTAACCCCGCAATGCTTGGTGCGGTAATCAGCACGCCGCGCCATTGTCCGATCGATCGTTGGAGTGGGCGAAGTATAGGATTGGGTAACATTCGGATTTCAAACTAGAAAAAAGCTTCTAGTTTAATAGTGGCTGTTTTGAAACCGCTTCTAATCCCACCGATTTTAACAATTCCTCCCACATAGTTGTTATCTTTGTATCTTGGGGTTGCGATCGCTTTAGCTCAGCCACAGTGGCAATTGTATCGTACCAAAGCCCTTCGTTGTTGTACAAAGCTGCACGCTCTACTGGTGTCGCTTTTTGTATTTGACTGTTTAGTTCCGGATTCGGTTCGACTCGCCGGATCTCTCCCTCTACTCCCGGACTATCTGGTCTGACCGTATTTCCACATACGACCACAAAGTACCACTTGTAATTCTTGCCCGTTTCTAACTCCGGTGCTTCATCCGGTATTTTAATACTGACAATACCCGCTTGCCCAGTAATTGTCAGCATTGTTCGATAAATATTTTTTTTTGTCTCATCCCTCAAAGTAAAAAATACTTTTCTAGCTGAAGTTTCCGGCATATAAACAAATAATGTCGGATGCTTTGCGGCTGTTTTTGCTTGCGTAGTGGTTGGCATCAGTGGGGCTATCCAAGGTGTGTTTGCTTTTGCATCTTGAGGACAAACCTTACCATCCGGACTGCGCGATGCTCCCCCGGCGGTATCGCTCGGTTTTCCGTCGCTCGGCGGGTCAAAATTTATCTCGATTAATGACTTTAGTTGATTGTGGTTTTCGTTACTCGGTATAAATTTTGCCTGTGATTGCTTTGCTATACCTAAACTCAGCAGGATTTGTGAAGATAAGGCTAGCGAAAATATTGTCAGAGGTAGAAAATTTTTGGGGCTGCTCATAATTGAATCCCTGGATCTAAAACTAGGTATTATAATTACTATATCTCGGTCATGTATAACAATTACAAAGTTTTGATTAAGGTTGTGTAAAAACATTTTTACATTTCTCCGCCGCTCTTATAACCAATTTCCTACCAAAACAAAGGGAGACCAGTAGAACGGATGCTCGAATTGGGGTGTTTTTAACAATGATAGTTGAGCGCGACGGAGAGCTTCCGCTTTAGTAACATGAGGTTGGCCAAGTTGAGAGTAAAACTCGGTGATGAGGGTGGCGGTGGATAAATCTTTTACCGACCACAAGGTCGCTAAAGTAGTGCGTGCGCCCGATTTGAGCGCTACTCCTGCCAATCCCAAAGCAGCGCGATTATCCCCGGCGGCAGTTTGACAGGCACTCAGGACAAGCAATTCGATCGCACTGGTTTCTTTTCCTTCTCTAGAGCGTAATATTTCTTCAAACCGCCGGACATTCAGTTTTTTATCCCAAGCAAGAATAAATGTTTCATCTGGGTTAGAACTGAATTGACCGTGAGTGGCTAAATGTACGATCGGGAATGAAGCCGCTTTTATTCGCGTAGATAAGTTTTCTTCGCTAAACTGCTGATTCAAAAGTATTTGGGAAGGCAGTTCCGATGCGATTCTTTTTAATTCCGCCTCGACTCCCGGTAAAGCTGAAAACCCACTTCTAGACTCAGTAAGTCCGGCGGTTAAAACTTCTAGGTGCTTTGCAGAGATCGATCGCGTTGGTAGTAATTGCAAACCGGGAGTTATAGCGATACTGTATTTTTCAATCAGATATTTTTGACCGTCATAAAGAATTGACATTGGCAAATTTCGCAAAGAACCATCCAGCACAAACACCAAAGTTTTAATTCCACTTGTAGCTAAATCTGTTTCTGCCGGTCGGATCAGCCAATCATAAACTTGTTGGGATACTTGCCAAAGCTCTTCCTGGGAAAAAATCGGGTTGATTGATTCTAGCAATTGTTCGAGAATACTTTCTACTTTACTTTCGGGCAAATCGGTTTTGTAGTGGCGCAGAGGTTTTTCTGGCAAAGATAAGATTACTTCTAAACGATCGCTCAAAATAATCGGGTAAATAACTGCGGCTTGCCGATCGATCGCATCAATTTGTTGCGGTTTGACATTCAAACAAGCTTCTCGAAAATAATTGTCTAATTCTGCTAGTTGTAGCGCTTCAATTAACTCACGAGCTTGAGCGATGCGATTGGGAATTTTGGATTTTGAATTTTCCGTTGATGCAGCAGAGTAGTCTGAGCTTTCATCTAGCAATAACCCAACTAGCTCGCGATAGA
>NZ_JACJUP010001081.1:0-2352 GCF_014748295.1 Planktothrix sp. FACHB-1355
ATCAAAAAACTTTGACCGAGCTAAGAACCGCGCTATGGTTGCGATCGCTTATTGATTTTCCATAACTGGGAAATCGAGCTTTCGAGGATTTGCTTTGACTTGTGCTTTATTTTGAACGCCCTGTACCTTAAAGGCTTTCTAAAACTAAAAGTTTTTGTGATTAATTTTAAGTTTGCATCGTAGGACTGGCACGAGCGCTTATTTGATGTATTATTCCCGATCTTAATGATAAATTAGTAATAACTACTGCTGCTCACATTGAATTTAAACGATACTTTTTTAAAATTATCAAGCTCGAATTTACTCAATTTAAGTTTTGGCATAAAGGGAGTTTTCAAGATAACGTAATCAAATCTAGTATGTTGGGGAAACATTCTTAAGTTTAATTTCTTCAGGCTCATCCATATATAGTAAGCTATAGCTTTAAGAAAAACGAAAAATTATGGCCTAGAAGCTAGAAAAATCAAAAAACCTTAAAATAAGGGTATTTAACGCGGATTAAAACCAAACTCTCAGATCGATCGCAAGATGCTAGCCGCTCTTTTATTCAAATCAGAAAATTTTTGTCTGCGGTCAGTCAATCTGAGAGAGGCTTAATCTATGTCTACTTCTACGGCTGAGTTTGGTTTAAAAGCAAACGGTATTGTACTTTATGGGAAAAGCGATAATTTTTAACTTTTTCTTAACTTTACAAAGAGATTGCTCTCAAAGATTCCTGATTTTGGTAAAAGCCAGTACAAAAAGAGCAAAAGGGGTAGAGAAAAGTTGGATCGGGCAAAATTTACAACTAAATTAACAATAGAGGTCAAAATTTACAACTAAATTAACAATAGATTACATCCGTTAAAACGTGCAACGGATCGCTACCTAGATGTTACAGTTCGGTTATATTCAAACGGTCGTTTAATTCGTTACAGCAGCCATAATCCCCTTTACGAAAAGCTTCTGTTGTGCCACAATCGAATGGCACTAAGTTAAGAGGATTTTCTTGGGATTGGGCACAAAGAATAAATAGTAGTAAAATAGACAACCGGATCGGAATTGCTATCCCTTATGCCTCGACAAGGGGTGATTTTTCTGCTTATCTTAGTGCTACTGATGGCAAATCGATCGGACAGCTAAGATCGGGCTTGATGTAAAGAAAATATTACAGATAGCAACAAAAAGACAACAATCTTAATTTCTAACTGTGGTTAGGAGGTAGGTAAATTATGACTTCACAAGCACTGAAGGACGCTTATATTATTGGCTCGCAGAACTTTCAAAATTGGAGTCCTGGGTACGATACATCAGGTTATTTAAAAGTTTTACCGCATCCAGATCAAAAAGTTGTCTATAAAGATCCTTTTAAAGATTGGCAGGAAGGTCGTGCGGGCAACTATTATTCCAGTTGGGGGCCACAAAAGGAATTGAATATCACCCTACGACTGGAAGATCTGGCCCAGGTTAAAATCGATGGATTTGGAACTGTTAAATCGGGAGATGGGATAATTCCCTGGCTGAACAACGAGAAAACGCCCTACGATCGTTTTAGAGGCTATAACGGGACAATACCCGGCCCGATGATCATTACGGAGCCAGGGGACACAATTAACATCAGACTGGAAAATTACTTAGAAGATTCAGCACTGGGAAAGCCGGTGACAACGAACTTACATACCCACGGACTGCACGTTTCGCCTGTTGGGTATGGAGATAACGTTCTGATACCAGTGAACCCAGGAGAAAGTTGGCCTGTCAGTATCAAGATTCCCGACAACCATTTTATCGGATTGGATTGGTATCACCCGCACCTGCACGGCAATACAAACGAAAAAGTTGCCTCCGGATTAGGCGGTAATTTGCTAATTGCACCTCCGCATGACCTGCCAGATCTAGCGAAATGGGACCCTACAGAGAGACCCATGTACTTTATGGCGCTTCAGACTTATGGAATCCAGCAAGTCGATCGCGTAGGTAGCGCCAACGATCCTTTAAACCAAGACCCTACAAAGGTAGTTCCTGCGGGTACGCCACTAGAAGTTTTAGGAAACGAAAACGGCGAAAATATTTACGAGCGATCGGATGCCTCTTTCATGGGTTACAATGCCAAACCTGCGGAAGGGAATTACGATCCCAAACAGCCGACAGGGGGAGCGCCTCCCTTATTTCCATATGGCGGCGGGCCGTTAGGAGAACCTGTCGAGAATATAATTCACACAGTTAACGGTCAATACAACCCCAGCCTGGATATTCAGACTGGTGCATGGAATCTGTTTACTTTTGCCAACATGGACAGCAATGCTTTCCACGTTATTCAATTAGTCAGAGATGACGGGCAAAATCTGATTCCTCAGCCAATGATATTGGTGG
>NZ_JACJUP010001082.1:0-2408 GCF_014748295.1 Planktothrix sp. FACHB-1355
TGCGTGCCGACACCCTTGGTAGAAACAGGAAGTAGACAGCGTTGTCCGATTATATCTGGCAATGTATAAGTTCTACGTAGCAGGTTAGTTCTTAGCGGTCAGCCCGAATACAACGGAGAATAGGGACACAAAAGTTTATTCCCATTCCCGATTCCCCATTCCCTATTCTCATTGGCATGGTTTGGTATCTCAAAAAACGAATTTCTCGTTTCCTTTCTCGATCGCCTTTGCGCTTCTATGGCAAAAAGCTGTGGCGCAAGCGCCGCCAACTCGCGATCGTAGCCATAATAGGCATATTGCTCTGGGTAGCAACTTCTTTCTTGAAAAAGGAGGAACAGCTGGTTTCGGCAAAACCGATGACAGTACTCGCCCAAGAGTTGCCGATTCCCCTTCCCAAAAAATCTTCGGGACAATATAAGTTGCTGGGACAGGGCGATCGCATCTCCCTCAACGGACAAACTTGGCCCGCTACTTGGAGTAAGTGGCAAATAGGAACAAATCGCAAGCCTCACATTGCGGTAACCGATGCCGGGTTAAAGCAAACAATGGGAGTAGAGTTGTTAAGTTCCTGGGATTTGACCAAGCAGGCAGTGCAGTGGTTTACCGATCCCTCCGCAGAACGGCTGACTTTTCCTACTTTACTCACAAACCAATACCGATATTTGGATATTACCGATTTTGCCGATCGCCTGGGTTGGCAAATGCTCTTTGATGGTACAACCCTGCGAATCAAGTCACCTACCGCTACAGTAACGAACATTCAGCAAGAACAGCCCAGTAAAAACGGCGAAGTTGCAGTACCGCATCGCATCATCTTGGATCTCGATCTTCCCACGCCCTGGCAAGTCAGCCAACAAGGTGCTGTTTTGAGTCTGCATATCGATGCAGCTGCTGCACCGGGACTGATGGAGCGTTATTATCCCAAACCTCCAGAAGCAACAACCGACGAGCAAGGATTCCCTTTACCATACGCTACAACAGAGCCCATCCCGCCGCCAAACCCCGGCCTGCCATTAAGAATCGAAACAAGCCAGAACAAAACCACCATCCGAGTTGATATCCCTCCAGGTCTGCATCCGCGCATCTGGAGTGTACCCGCTCCTTATCGCTTAGTCATAGACCTAGCTACTGATGAAGTCATCGTAGAACGAGACATTATTTGGGCGACCGGATTGCGCTACAGACAGCAGATGTTTAACTTGGGGTCGTCTCAGTTCCCAGTCATGTGGCTGGAGATCAATCCCCGCCAATCCATCATGTTAAGACCGATTTGGAGCAATCCCAATACTTTAGTGGGAATTACTCCCTTAGTTGAACAAGCCAAGCAATGGCAGGTGGCAGCTGCGATTAATGGTGGCTTTTTTAATCGCAACACCCAATTACCGTTGGGAGCAATTCGTCGTGATGGTTTATGGCTATCCAGTCCAATTCTAAACAGAGGTGCGATCGCCTGGAACGATAGCGGCGAAGTGAAAATCGGACATCTCAGCCTTCAGCAAGTATTAATTACTTCTACGGGTGAGCGTTTGCCCGTTCTCTCGGTTAATAGTGGCTACTTGCAATCCGGAATTGCCGTACATACCCCAGAGTGGGGGTCTACTTACGCTCCTTTAACCGAAAATGAGACAATTATCACCGTCGAGAACGATCGCGTCATCAGTGTAGAACCATTCAGCCGCATTCCCTTGCTGGGTAATGCCCTCAGCAAAACTTCTTTCCCCATTCCATCTGAAGGCTACCTGCTAGTCGTCCGAGATCGTAGCAGCGCCGATGTCCTTCCCGTTGGCACCATTGTCCGGCTGGAAAGTTATCCCGTTCCCCTGGAATTTGACCGCTACCCGCAGGTTATGGGTGCAGGGCCACTTTTACTGCAAAATCGTCAAATCGTGCTGGATGCCAAAGCCGAACAATTCCGGGACAACTTTATCCATCAAGCCGCACATCGTTCCTGTATCGGCACAACTGCTTCTGGTACTATCTTGATCGTAGCTGTGGGCAACCGGATCGGCGGCCCCGGCCCGACCTTGAATGAAATTGCCGAACTAATGCGGCTGATGGGAGCAGTAGACGCTCTCAACCTAGATGGCGGTAGCTCTACCAGTCTTTACCTTGGGGGCCAACTGCTCAATCGCTCGCCTCACACCGCCGCTCGCATCCATAATGGTTTGGGTGTGTTTATCCAGACCGATAGATAACTGAGGCATTGGGCGATTTTGGATTTAAGGAAAAAAGTGAGAATTGAAGCTCCCAGTAGCGAGCGAAAAAACTTATTTAATTGTAAGGTAGGTTAGGCACGGGCCATAAATTCATGGTTTTGAACCAATTTTGAACCAATAATCAAATTCCCGTGCCTTCACCCACCATCGCACTCAGATGTGAAAAAAATGAACATTTTTCACGATAAACCC
>NZ_JACJUP010001083.1:0-2406 GCF_014748295.1 Planktothrix sp. FACHB-1355
ATTTCCTAAAAATATTTTCTCACCCAAATCGTTTCAAATTGCCTTGTATATTCAGAAGCGCGTCCTTTTTTAGCCCCTAAAGTTAATGGGAGCGTCGCCTTAATATATTTAAGGGTAGAGCAAGCTTTAGTTCTATTTGACCTCAGCCACAGCAGAGCTACTTAATCCCACAAAAGTGCCTATTTCCTGAATCTGTACTTATTCCGCAAATAAACCGTATCGTGCGTAACAGCTTTTGGAAATTTCTGGCCTACGAAGTTTAGATAGCACAACAGTAACTAACATGAAACGAGTAGCAATTAATGGATTTGGACGGATCGGACGGGCTTTTATGCGGATAGCGCATGAAAACCCAGATATTGAAGTCGTCGCCGTCAACGACGTGGCATTAAAAACCGATTTAGCAGCATATTTGTTGCTATATGACTCCATATACGGTCGTTTCCCCGGTGAGGAAGTAACTCCCACAGAAAAAGGTCTTAAAGTTGCCGATCGCGAAATCCCCCTTTTGGCAGAAAAAGACCCCGCCGCCCTTCCCTGGAAAGATATGGGAATTGATGTGGTAATTGAATCTACCGGCGTTTTTCGCAGCGCCGAAAAAGCTGGTTTGCATTTGCAAGCTGGTGCCAAAAAAGTGATTATCAGTGCGCCCGCTAAAGGTTCATCAGTTCCTACCTTTGTTTATGGCGTCAATCACGAAAAATACGACAAAGAAAGAGATAACGTCATCTCAGCCGCTTCCTGTACCACCAACTGCTTATCGCCAATTGCCAAAATTCTCAACGATGAATTCGGCATCGAAAAAGGTTGGATGACTACCGTACACGCCTACACCGCCGATCAGCGTTTAGTTGATATGGGACACCCAGAAGAATGGGCACGCGGACGCGGTGCAGCTCAAAATATTGTCCCGACAACTACGGGTGCTGCTGTAGCTGTTGGCTTAGTTTTACCCGAACTGAAAGGACGTTTTGATGGGATCGCCTTGCGCGTACCCACCCCCACAGGTTCTGTCACCGACTTAAATGCGATATTGCAAAAATCGGTAACGAAAGAGGAAATTAACGACGCCTTCCGCAAGTATGCTTCTGGTTCGATGAAACCAATTCTCAAAGTGAGCGATTTGCCTTTGGTTTCTAGCGACTGTGTGGGCGATCCTCACTCGGCAATTGTGAATCTCAAATCTACAAGTGTACTTGATGGCAACTTTGTCAAAGTTCTCGCTTATTACGATAACGAGTGGGGCTATTCCAACCGACTGGTGGATTTAACTTTGTACATTTAGCCATTTCTTTCTAGCTTGGGTTTCATGTTTCAACCCAACCTACGAAATTACTTATAAACCCGGTTTCTCCAAGAAACCGGGTTTATGGATATTTGCTGCTATATTGGATTTTAATCCCATTGACAAGCAAAAAATTATGAAATTAAGCATTATTCGCACTACTCTACTTGTGAGTGCTATTTTGTCCGCCAATGCTGCGATCGCACTCAACCCAGAGCCCATAAATAAATGCAATAGCTATTCCTTAGCCTGTCGAAACACGCTTATATCCAGGTTAAGTAGCGAGCAGTTGAACCCCTTTCTGCGACTAATTCAATCGGGAACAGACGATCGAGAAGCCAAAAATTATAACCAAGCAATACAAACATTTCAAGCTGCTTTGCAACTAGCACAACGGCTTAATTACGCCGATGGTCAATGGTTGGCTAGATATAACATGGCACAGACCTATCTAGAATCAGATAATTTTCCGAAAGCACTCGAACTTCACCAACAAAATTTAGCGTTTTTCCTGCAACGGCAAGAAGATTTCGACGATAAAACTAAAGCTCCTTACACCTTAATTTATATAAGCGATATCTACACCGCCCAGAAAAACTATGCAAAAGCAATAGAATCTCTCAATCAAGCTATCGCCTTTATAGAAAAGGTAAATCTATCTCCTTATTCCGATAGCAAAGCCAGAGTTTTACAACAATTGGGAATGAATTATTTCCTCGCTGGCAATATGCCCGCCGCCGACACCAATTTAGCAGCATCGCTAGCAGCTTACCAAAATATACGCAAGCAGAGAGTAGGCGAACAGTTGGCTCAGCAAGTTGATTACTCTTACGAAATCGAAGTAAATCGCTGGCGGCAGCAAGTTTTAGTAGCCCAAAACCGATTTAACGAAGCATTGGAATTAGCAGAACAAAATCGCGCCCGCGCTTTTGTGGGGCTTTTAGCGTCTCGCCTAAATTCTACCTCTGAATTTCCCGCAACAGATGATGCACCTAACATTGAGCAAATCAAGCAAATCGCCAAAGCAGAAAATGCGACTTTAGTCACTTATAGTGTGATTTACGATTTCAATCCGCAGGGAGCTTTTTGGGCAGAAAATTATCAAAAATTTCGGGCGACAA
>NZ_JACJUP010001084.1:0-2403 GCF_014748295.1 Planktothrix sp. FACHB-1355
GTTATCAATAGGTGATTTATCCTTGTTATCCTCCCTCTCCATGACCCCCGACACCTCCAACCAGATTTGGATTTACGATACCACGCTCCGCGACGGCGCTCAGCGCGAAGGACTTTCCCTATCGCTGGAAGATAAATTGCGGATTGCCCACCAGCTAGACCAATTGGGAATTCCCTTTATTGAAGGGGGATGGCCGGGGGCGAATCCCAAGGATGTGCAATTTTTCTGGAAACTGAAGGAACAACCGTTACAGCAAGCGGAAGTGGTGGCTTTTTGCTCGACGCGACGACCGGGCACGACAGCTGCTCAAGATTCCATGTTGCAAGCGATTCTGGCGGCAGGTACGCGGTGGGTGACGATTTTCGGCAAATCTTGGGATTTGCACGTTACAGAGAGTTTGAAAGCTAGTTTAGAAGAGAATTTGGCGATGATCGGGGATACGATCGAGTATCTCCGCAGCCAAGGACGCCGGGTGATTTACGATGCCGAGCATTGGTTTGATGGTTACAAACACAATCCAGAATACGCTCTCCAGACATTGAAAAGTGCGATCGCCGCCGGTGCCGAATGGATTGTCCTCTGCGATACGAACGGCGGTACTCTTCCCCACGAGATTAGTCAAATTGTCCGCGATGTGGTAAAAGCGATCGCACCAGAAGAGAGTTCCCCATCCAAAATCCAAAATCCAAAATCCAAAATCCAGCTGGGTGTCCACACCCATAACGATTCGGATACAGCAGTTGCCAATGCGATCGCTGCTGTCATGGAAGGTGTGAGAATGGTGCAAGGCACCATGAATGGCTACGGCGAACGCTGCGGCAATGCCAATCTCTGTTCTCTCATTCCCAATTTGCAACTGAAGCTGGGTTATTCCTGTATCAAAGATGAGCAACTAAAACAGCTCACCCAAGCCAGTCGCTTTATTAGTGAAATCGCCAATTTAGCGCCAGACGAACACGCACCTTTTGTCGGACTGTCTGCTTTCGCCCACAAAGGTGGCATCCACGTCAGCGCAGTTGAGCGCAATCCTTTAACTTACGAACACCTTGAGCCGGAAACCGTCGGAAATCGTCGCCGCATCGTCGTTTCCGACCAGTCTGGGCTGAGCAATGTTTTAGCAAAAGCCCGCAGTTTCGGTATCGACCTGGATAAACAAAATCCCGCTTGTCGTCACATTCTACAACGTCTCAAAGAATTGGAGAATGAAGGCTATCAATTTGAGGCGGCAGAAGGCAGTTTCGATTTGCTGATGCGCGAAGCATTGGGACAACGAGAAAAATTCTTTGAACTCAAAGGTTTTCGACTTCATTGCGATATTGCTCCCTGCGATGGCGAGTCGAACTGCCTTCCCTACGCCCTCGCCACGATCAAAGTTTCTGTCAATGGCAAAGATATCTTAGAAGCGGCGGAAGGAAATGGGCCGGTTGCCGCGTTGGATGCCGCCTTACGCAAAGCCTTGGTGAATTTTTATCCCATAATTGGTCAATTTTACCTTACCGATTATAAGGTGCGGATTCTCAACAGCAACACGGGAACTTCTGCGAAAACTCGCGTTTTGGTCGAGTCTAGCAACGGTCATCAACGTTGGACGACGGTGGGAGTTTCAACTAATATTTTGGAAGCTTCCTATCAGGCGGTAGTAGAAGGGTTGGAGTATGGTTTGCTGTTGCATTCTTCAGCAAAGGTAGCACTCGCTAATTCATAGGTTAGATGGTCAGTTGTCAGTTGTTAGTTGTTCTTCTCTACTGACAACTAGCAACGCCCTCTCTCCCTCTGGCAATGATGACGGTTTGCTCACTGCCAGCGAAATCCTTTCTTTGAAGCTAAATGCGGAATTAGTTGTTCTGAGCGCCTGCGATACTGGAAGAGGAAAAATTACCGGCGATGGCGTTATCGGATTATCTCGCAGCTTGATTAGTGCGGGTGTACCCAGTGTGGTAGTGTCTCTCTGGTCGGTGCCAGACGCGCCAACAGCATCGTTAATGGCAGAATTTTATCAAAATCTGCAAAAACAACCAGATAAAGGTCAAGCACTGCGTCAGGCGATGCTGACGACGATGAAAAAATATCCCATCCCCAGAGATTGGGCCGCCTTTACTTTGATTGGTGAAGCTGAGTAGAACTGGAAGATACTTTGGAATTGTGCTATTATCAACAAGACTGTAAAATTGCCTTTGGATAACCATAGGCATTTAAGACAAGGCTAAAAAAACGCTTGCTTGTCCGTTTTATGCTAAGCTAGTAGGGTAGAAGTTCGCTTCCCCACTGCACAGAACTAAAAGCACCGGTCACCCAAAAGAAGTGGGAAGCCTTTTTCGGTTAAATATTTGCAAAAATAAATCCAATTCAATGGAGTTTATGACTCAACAAGTTATTCACCCGATGGTGAAGATGCAACGTCAG
>NZ_JACJUP010001085.1:0-2394 GCF_014748295.1 Planktothrix sp. FACHB-1355
CACCGTGGTGCAGCGCGAGCGCGGCCTTGATCAGCCCGGCCACGCCGGCCGCGCCCTCGGTGTGGCCGATGTTGGTCTTTCGCTTCCCAGGCTTTTTCGGTAAATTGATTTGGATTATTGGGTTGCATCTTCGCTGTCCCCTCCGTTTATATACCTTTGTTTATCTAACTAAGGTTATTGTAAGAAAGAACTAGCGAGCTGCTGGATCGGTGTTTGCGTATTCCTGAAGGGGTATTTTCCTCCCTTTTTAGCCACATACAGGAAATCGACGGAAAGGCGGAGTCAATCCAGAATCCAAAATCCAAAATCCAAAATCCTTGCATCGGGTGACGCACTAAGCTCTCATCCAAGCGCTCTTGAGTAATGGACAAAAGCTTTGTTCGATCGGCAGAAAGATAGCCAGTTCGGTTCCTTTTCCAGGTTGGGAACAAACTTGTATTTTACCGCCATGCTTTTCAATGATTTTATAGCTAATCGCCAGCCCTAAACCAGTACCTTGACCTACTGGTTTAGTCGTAAAGAAAGGGTCAAATATCTTATTTTGAATTTCCAGCGGTATGCCACAGCCATTATCGGTAATTGATACCCGTATTTCCGACGACCATACTTTGTCGGTTTTAATTGTAATTTGTTTATTGGTTTGTTCCTCGCAGCTATGGAGCGCATCGATCGCATTATTAATAATATTGAAAAATACTTGGTTTAGCTGGGCTGGATAACATTCTATTGGCGGCAATTTGTCATAGTCCTTGTCTACTGCGATCTTACCCTTGAGCCGCTCATTTAAAATCATTAGAGTACTTTCAATCCCTTCGTGCAAGTCAACTTTTTTTAATTCTGATTCATCCAATCGCGAGAAGTTTCGCAGCGATAATACTAACTCTTGAATGCGCTCTGCACCAGCTTGCATAGAATTGAGTATTTTGGGCAAGTCTTGGGCAATGAATTCCAGATCGCTTGCCTCAAGTTGCTTTTTAATTTCAGCAGTCGGCTGAGGAAATTCTTGCTGATACAGTTCTAGTAAATCCAATAATTCTTGCGTGTAGTTGTCAAGATATGAAATATTACCGTAGATAAAGTTAACGGGATTGTTGATTTCGTGAGCAATTCCCGCTACCATCTGACCTAGACTGGACATTTTTTCTGTTTGAATTAGCTGAGCTTGCGCGTGTTTTAATTCTTCAGTGTAGACGGCAACTCTTTGAATTAGTTGGTTGAGCGAAGTTGCTAGCTGTCCGACTTCATCTTTTGCAGTTACAGGTGCGATCAGTTTAAAGTTACCTGTTTCGGTAACTCGGCGAGCAACGGCGGTGGTAAATTCTAGAGGACGCGCGATCGCCCAACTAATATAAATTGCTATAACCCCTGCAATAGCTGCTGATAATAGCAAACTACTGACAAGAATTATGTTACCTATATTTTCGGCTTGTTGATATTCGACAAACTCTTTTTCTTCTAGAGCGTATAATTTTTTATTGAGTGCAGATAATTCTTCAGCAAATTTATTAAACTGCTTGGCAATGTCGCTGTTTATAAATTTAATCATCGCCATCTGCATTTCTTCAGCTTGCTGCGGCTGCAAAGCATTTCGGTAAAATCTTGACGACAATTCCTCAAGTTGTTGATAGTATCTCTCTACTGTATAAGTATAATTTTGGATTAATTCTGTGATTTGTGCTTCCGACCCTATTTTTTGGATGCCTGTCAATGTATCACTGGAAATCCCTGGCAATATTTGATGTTTTCTAAAATTTAAATTGCCGAGTTTGGGCGGTGTATTTTCATAAACATTGACATATTTTTCTGGAAACGTTACCATAAATAACATCTGTTGCTGATAAGCTTTGGCCTGTAGCACCGCATCTTGTAAGTCTTTCAAGATATAGGTCTGTTGATGAACTTGCAATAATTGTTCCTTAGCTTGTGCTTGAAAATACTTTTCTATACAAAATCCCGCCGTGGTGCCTAAAAGCGCAATGCAAATGGCTAAAGCGTATCCACAACCAATTTTGTGCCTGATGCTCAAACGTCTGAACAACCCTCCTAATCTAATTTTAGGCAATCTAGGCCAGTAGCTTGCCAGCCCGGATAGGTCTATCCTTTGAGATGCGGGTGAGATTGAAAAGTGGAAGTGCATTGGCGGCCTGTGGAGCAATTGTTAAATATTCCTTAAGTATAAAGTATATTAGAATAATTATGATAATTAGCTTGCCCTTGAAGGCTTGGCAAGATCCGATCGCGATCGCAAAGAACGATCGTCCAAGGTAGGCTATGCTTCAGGGTAGGCCAAAGCGACGCGCAAACACACCCGGACAAGCGATCGGCAAAATTTCTGGCATTGCACCCATTTTGGATTAATATGACAACGTGGTGCATCGCCCTTGTTAATCTCCG
>NZ_JACJUP010001086.1:0-2393 GCF_014748295.1 Planktothrix sp. FACHB-1355
TTACTTAAGCTTGCGAGGTTAGCTGGGTACGTATATTTTCAGTAAATGTCAAGCTTTGCAGAAGAAATATTGGCGACAAAAAAAGGCCAAAGCACTAAATAAATTAAATTGACGATTCTCGCGATCGGTGTTTAAATGTCATTCAAGAAAAGGAAAACCTTTTGCCTTAGCAATATCAGTCAAACTTGGCCAAATTAGCTGTTCTGCTTTGATAACTCAAAGCGTCCGCTGGGGAATACTTAGTTTGGCGAGCTAATGAGAGTGTCAACAACCTTGTTTAAGGTGCTATGGGGGTTGCGAGTGCAGATAGGCCGGAAAAAGGAGGCGTTAGCCAAAAACTCTGCCTAAACGTATAACAACAGGAGCCTCCAAAAAAACATCTACCTTTAGATATAAAATTACTCGCCAGTCTTTTACAAAATTGCATAAACTTGGGGTATGCAGATCTTAATTTACTCCTACAACTATCATCCAGAGCCGATCGGCATCGCTCCCCTGATGACGGAACTGGCAGAAGGTTTGGTCAAGCGCGGTCACGAAGTCCGCGTTGTCACGGCCATGCCTAACTATCCAGAACGCCGCATCTACCCCGGATACCGACGGAAACTGTACAAAGCCGAACAAAGAAACGGTGTTTTAATCGAACGCAGTTACGTCATGATTCGCCCGAAACCGAGTTTGCTCGATCGAGTGCTATTGGATGGCAGCTTTGTGCTGACCAGCTTCCTACTCGCCCTCAAAGGCGAGCGACCGGACGTTATCCTGGCAACAGTACCGCCTCTGCCAGTTTGCCTACCGGCTGCTCTAGTGGGATGGCTGCGGGGCTGTCCGGTAGTCTTGAACGTTCAGGATATTCAACACGAAGCGGCTGTTTCCGTTGGTTTGTTGAATAATAAACTTGTAATTCGCGCTTTTGAAGCCCTGGAAAAATTTGCCAATCGGACAGCAACTAAAATTAGCGTCATCGCCGATGGGTTTGTGGAGAACTTACTGGCAAAAGGCGTTTCGCCCAGCAAAATCGAGCTGATCCCCAACTGGGTAGATGTGAATTTTATCCGCCCCTTACCGAAGGAAAATAACGCTTTCCGGGCTGAACATCAACTCAATGGTAAGTTTGTCGTACTCTACTCCGGTAACATTGCCCTCACTCAAGATATAAGAACAGTTATTAAAGCAGCAGCCCTGCTGAGCCATATCCCGGAAATTGTGTTTGTAATTGTAGGTGATGGGCAAGCTTTGGAGCGGGTGCAGTATTATTGCGAAATTGACCAAGCTCATAACGTCAAACTGTTACCATTCCAACCCCGCGAAAAATTACCGGAAATGCTAGCTGCGGCAGATGTAAGCTTGGTGACTCAAAAGCCGAATGTAATAGCGTTCAACTTACCCTCGAAAATTCCTGTGATTCTGGCTTCAGGTCGTCCGATCGTTGCCTCCGTACCCGCGACCGGTACTGCGGCTAAAGCAGTGCGACAAAGCGGCGGCGGTTTGGTGGTAACTCCAGAAGACCCGAAAGCTTTAGCGTTTGCGATTGAAGAACTCTACAACAATCCCGAAAAAGCAGAAATGCTAGGACGGCAAGCCAGACAGCACGCGGTAGAGCATTATTCGTTTGAGCAAGCCTTGAATAGCTATGAGGAACTGTTTGCTTCTTTCGGCACTCAGCTAGCCTCAAAGCCGAAACCGTTGCCAAGCTAGGAGATGTTCGACGCTGCTTTGGCAGGGTGCGTCACCTTTTCAAATCTTAAAAACGATAAAATAAGCACATCGATCGCTTATGGCGTGTAAATAGTGCCTTTGACGATCGAGTTGTTGTGCTATATGGTTGAATAAAGTAATGCGCGATCGGGTATTGGCCTGGTTAGCAGATAACGTTCCCCATTCTCGACTCCAGCATATTATTCGAGTCGAACAGATGTCGATCGAACTGGCGACGCTGCACAATTTGAATTGCGAAAAAGCCGCTGTATCCGGTTTGATGCACGATTTGGCAAAATATTTTAAACCTCAACTTCTCCTTTCCACAGCACGGCAAGAAGGATTGGAACTCGATCCTGTAGATGAGGAAAATCCGCATTTACTGCACGCAGAAGTAAGTGCGATCGTGGCTAGAGACGTGTTTGGCGTAGATGATGAAGAAATATTGCAGGCCATCCGGAATCATACTTTGGGCAGACCCGGTATGAGCTTGTTGAGCTGTAGCGTATTTTTAGCTGACAGTCTAGAGCCGGAACGAGGCAATACCCCAGAGCTAGAAGCTCTGCGGCAAGAAAGTCGCCAAAATCTATACAAAGCTGTTTGGCGAACTTGCGATTATTCGCTGAAATATTTGATAGCAACCCATCGATTAATTCACCCCAGAACTATACTGACCCGCAATTGGGCTATGCAAA
>NZ_JACJUP010001087.1:0-2335 GCF_014748295.1 Planktothrix sp. FACHB-1355
GGAGAGATTTTGCATAGAATCTCTGATGTCGTCCATTTTAGCTTCAATTTGTGCCACTAATAAATTTACTGTTTGGAGATGATTGAGAGTTTGATTCAATGCTTCGCGATACTCAGTTTGAAAATTTTCTGATGGCATGGATGCAACCCGGTTTGTGTGAAAGTAAGCGGCCAAGTTGTTAAAAGAGAAAGACTCTTAGTCTTAATCTAAACTCTCATATTTGAAAATTAGTACCGATCGGTCATAAATTTATCTTTCTTGCCTAGTAGAATAGTCAAATTTTAATAATTTTTAATAAATCCTATGGTATCGGCTTTGCGAAATTTAACAATCCAGTATTTTTACATAAATAAAGGCAAAAAATTTTGAATTTTTTATAGTTTATATACGTAGCTAGTATCGGTATACTTAGTGGGAATAAAATTTTTGGCTTCTCTCATCTAAAATTAAATCAAATAACGACAGCATCTCATGATTTCACCCACAGATCGTCAAGATTTTACGGATATGAGACGATAAATTGATATCGCCTTTTTTTGAACCAGTCCTCAGAATTTACCAAAACTTCACACAAATTTGACCAGAAATTACGCTAAGTTCACCCAACCCAAAAGTGGCTTTCCTAAAATGGAAGAAAGTGAAGGTTAAGCGTTCAAGGGTGGATCTGCTAGAACCGTGAAGTGAAACAGACAAATCCCGTCAACAGTGGGATGTGCAACGTAAATCGTTTATTGAGAAACTTGAGAGGGAATCCAAAAATGCTTCAGACTATTAAACGTATTGCTATCGGTGCTTCAATGGTCGCAGGTGTGAGCGCACTAGCCACCGCCCCAGCATCCGCCGCATCCCTCACAAATGCCACAATTGGCGGAAGTGCAGCTAGCGATTATTTAGTGTACGGTGTCTCCGGGAGTCAAACCGTTGAGATTCCAAATACTCCGGCAAACGTACAAGCCGTTCTCGACGGTAATGCCGCCAGTCCCACAGGTAACGTAGAATTGAGAGCCAGTACAGAGAAAGGGACTTTTACTGGTATCGATTTTCTAAAGAACACCACCTTGACAGGTAATATTGCTGGCAAGTCACTCACTCTTAGCAGTCTCACGGCAACTGACTGGTTTGGAGCAAGTCTGAATACGACATACGGCGCGAACAACCTTGCTAACAAGTGGTTTAACGAGTTCATCACCAAAGCTGGTTATGGTGTATTCGTAGGAACTGGTGTTGCAACTAGTTACTTTAATGCCTTTTTGGGTATGGGGGGATTCCAAGCAAGCAGCGACCCCAACATCTCCTACGTCAACCAAAATGATGATACTGGCCTAATTAGTATTGGGTTGGCAGGTCACAACGATTTAAAAGCTGCCTATGCTAGTAATCCCAAATATGCAGCATTTGCATCTTTTTTACCAAGTGGATTCCAAGCAAGCGAAGTAGTCAAGTATACTTACGAAGGCAAGACTGACTATCTCTACAGCTTCAACGCTACCAATTCGGGTCTGGTTAACACGGATGGATTCTCTCACAACGGTAACTACGAAGTATCTTTTCAGGGAGTAAAAGTGCCCGAACCATCCACAATGCTTGGTTTGATGGCTGTGGGTGGGTTGTTTGCCACCAGCAAGCGCAAGTCACAAAAAACCGCCTAATAAATTGTTTAATTGCTTAAAAAGCGGGTTTTTTGCAAAAAACCTGCTTTTTGTTCGGTTTCGGGTAGGCAATACCCACCCTCTAAACGAAAAGGCTTTCTTATGATGGTGATGGACAGTTTCTTTTAGTGAGTTGTGACCACTTCACAGAAAGCGCTACCTTTAGTAAAAGACCGGGAACGCCTGGAAGGTCGCCTCAAGGAGATTCCGGCAAAGCCAGGTGTATATATAATGAGGGATGAGAGCGATCGCATCCTCTACATCGGTAAATCGAAAAAATTGCGATCGCGTCTGCGTTCCTACTTCCGCGAAGCTTCCGACCTCTCCCCTCGTATTGCCTTAATGGTACAGCAGGTAGTCGAGATCGAAATCATCGTCACCGATACGGAAGCAGAAGCACTGGCATTAGAAGCAAACTTAGTTAAGCAGCACCAACCGTACTTTAACGTACTGCTCAAAGACGACAAGAAATATCCCTACGTATTGATTACTTGGTCAGAAGATTATCCCCGTATTTTCCTCACCCGCAATCGCAGGCTGGGGAAAAAACAAGACAAGTATTATGGCCCTTACACCGATGCTCGCATATTGCGCCAAACCCTGCATATAGTCAAGCGCATTTTTCCTTTGCGTCAGCGTCCCCAACCTTTATTTAAAGACCGTCCCTGTCTCAATTACGACTTAGG
>NZ_JACJUP010001088.1:0-2388 GCF_014748295.1 Planktothrix sp. FACHB-1355
CAGAACTTTACGACAGCGTAATCAACAAAACTCCCCTTTCAGCTAAGACTAACCGCCAGATTGGAAGCAATCCGCCAAGTATCTACTTAGCCAAAATCCAAAAAGACACAGGGATTTCGGAAGCAAAAATGGATGAAATTTTGCGATCGCACGTCATCGATCCAGTTGCTTTACGTGCTGATGATTTTGATGCCTTCTTCCAAGCGCGTCAAAAAGCACTGCTTGAACGTATAGAAAAAGCAATGGGTAAAAATCTTGTGCCTGTACCGGATGAATCAGTTGAATCTATCGATCGAGATGAGTACGACGACCTCGATAATGAAGATGATTTCCCTCAAGCTAGTTAGATTTTAGGTAATGCGATCGCACTCCCCATCACCACAAAAATAGCGATCGCCTTATCCTCAAAAATATTCCAAATTAATTAGGAATTATATCATTTTTTTGAGTATAATTTAGCTATCGATCGACATCCCTCAATTGAATATTGCAGCAAGAAATTTTGAAAGAAGCGATCGCACCCTCCCCCTCACAACCCCTCTAAATCAAGTCTATTCCAAACAATCTAGAAAAGCGATCGCTACTTTAGCTTAAACATCCCACCAATCGACCTCAACAGTACCGAAATAGGTCGCCTTTAATTTGTGCGATCGCTCTTTGCGATCGGATCTGGGAATACTCCAGTTACTAACTTAGCTCTACTACCTAGTAAAAGCACGCAAAGATTGTCTATGTTTGTAAGGCGATCGGCTTTCTGGTTAACAGGTAAACCCTAAAATATACTTATATTCACTGAATAGTAAGCAAAAAATTATAAATTTTTCGTGAAGATTACCTCAAGTTTATAAATTTTTTGTAAAGTTTATCCGAAATATCGCTGCCCTCGTTAATTCTACGTTAAAGTTAAAATTACTTCGTTAATTACGTAAGTATCTGTACTTAATTAAAAAGGTGCTACGTAAAATAACGTACTGTCTAAGCAAAAGACCAATCCTTCTTATGAAAGCAATTACGAAAACAAAAAAACTTTGAAGGCGGTAAAAACCTTGCCTTGGCCACAAATACCACTATTGGCTTTGGCGGAACAATCGTCTCTACCTTGACATTGCAACAATAACTCTCCCAGAACCCAGAGCAATAGCGAAATCATCTTTTTGTAGGAATTGCAAATATGAAACCGATCCATAAAATTGCCACATCAGCAACAGTCGCTGTGACTGCTACCCTCGGTTTTTCAGTTAACGCACTAGCAGCTACCTTTAACCCTAGCGAGGTTCAATACCACAAATTAATCGTTGCTGGAGATCCTAACGGTACTCCGCCAGATTCCCCCAGTAACCGAGTTGACCCCAACACTACCACATCGCCATTTGCGGGGGTCGGTAGCCTGTTCATGGATCTGGGAGGAGGAAGTGGTTTCCTCTGTACTGGTGCAACCATTAGTTCAACGCACATCCTCACTGCCGGTCATTGCCTTGATGAAGATGACAATGGCACAGCCGACTTTTTGCCTAATAAGGTTCGTTTCAATCTGAACTTTGGCAGCGATCTTTCTCACACCATCACCGCCAGTGCGCTCAATATCAATCCTGACTACACTGGTTTTCTCAATCCAACAGTCAACGATGACATTGCCATTATCACCTTGAGTGAGGCTCTACCTGATGGAGTACCCATTTACGACCTTTTCCGCAATCCTGTTTCAGAAGGCGAGACGTTTACAATGGTCGGGTATGGCACCACGGGTAACGGAATTGATGGATTGACCGGCGGAGCCAGCTTTAATGTAAAGCGGGTAGGTTACAACAACGCCGACTTGTTTGATGTTGATGACGAAGGCAGTGGTGTAAATGAAGTATTCTATTACGATTTTGACGGGCCAGATCCATCTACCAATTTGATTGGTGGTTTGACCCTGGGTAACGATATTGAAGGCAGCATAGGGCCGGGGGATTCTGGTGGCCCCAGCTTCGTCATCAAAAATGGTTCTATGTTCCTCGCTGGTGTCAATACCTTTGAATTCACTACATCCGATGAACAAATATTCGGTACATTCGGTACTGGTGGAGGCGGGATACTCGTTTCTTCCTACACCGATTGGATTGATAGTATCGTTAAGCCAAAATCAGTACCAGAGCCGTCTAGTGTTGTCGGAACATTAATGTTAGGTGCTTTAGGTACTGGTTCTTGGCTGAAGCGCAAGCAAAAAAAAGGTGCTTAAGTTCGGCTAGTATTAGCTGTGCAAACTAACGGAATTTATACTCAGCTATGCGGGGGATGAACTTTGCTACAACACTGCAAAGTCTCCCTCACAATTTATACAAAATCCAGGTTGTTTAGCCCCTTTAATTTTTGACATAAACATTGTAGAGATGTTTCATGAAAAGT
>NZ_JACJUP010001089.1:0-2337 GCF_014748295.1 Planktothrix sp. FACHB-1355
TTGGCGGTAAAATTCTGACATGAGTCCTGCGGTTGTATCATCCGGTACTTTCCATAGAGAGACAACAACGCTAGGAACGCCAGCAGCTATTAAAGAACGGGATAATCCAATTACACCATCTCCCGTTAGGCGACCTCGCCCCGTATCGCAAGCACTTAAAACGACTAATTCAGCGTTAAGCTTAAGATTAAGGATTTCTTCGGCGGTGAGCAATCCATTGTCTTTGTCAGAGGGGGCTAGTGCGATCGCACTTCCCAATCCTCGCATATTATCGAATTCTCCATGTGTTGCTAAATGAATTACCCGTGCATTGGACATTTGAGCAACTATAGATGTTTCGGTGGCTTGTGTTCCGATGATGGCTTTTGTATTGAATAGAGAGGCTATATCTGTGGCTTCTTTTTCTGCATAGGGGAGAGGGCTATACTGGTTAGGCATCGGTGAAGGATTACCGACTACCAAGACGGGTGCATTGGGAGAAATTTGTTGACTGTGGCGAAGTTTATGAGTTGATTCTAGGACTTGAATTGAGGGAGCGGTGAGAATAGTATGTTTTTTAATAAGGTAGTCGCCATTGGCATCTTGCAAAGCGGGGAAGGGAACGAGAAACAACTCGGCTTGGGGGATGAAAATTACGCGATCGCTAGGATTAGTCGGTAATAAGTCAGCGATCGGTTGGATGAGAATTTGGTGGAGTTGTTGCAGTGATGTCTGTCCGAAGTCTTCTACATCGTTGATTGATTTCGGTATGGTTACACCCTCTGTAAAAGAGGGAAGTCTGACTCTAAGTATGCCATTTTGAGTATCGAATGATACGACTTCCCAAGGTTCTGAGTTTGCTGTGTCACCTTTGAAGTGAATGCGATCGCCCGGTTTAAAAAGTGGTTCATTAGTATTAGCACCTCTTACATTAATACCACGACGAATACGAGGAATAAGGTTAATAAGGGATTTATTTTGTTGTCGCAATGATTTGAGGTCAACTTGGCGAAATACCTCTTCACCAGTAGGTTTAATTACCCAAATATAGAGGGCTGACTCTTTGCTATCTTCATAAATAATTGAGTATTGAACAAGAGTAGCCTCTTGAGCTTTGGCAATTTTCTTAATATCTTCCAATGTGGGGTAAGTTATGGTAGGTTTAGCTTCTGATGGGGGATTTAACCGTCTTGTTAACAAGTCAAAGAAAGCACGCGCCCTTCCTCGTTCAGCAACTTCCAGTGCAGCCGAAGTTCGATTTTGAGCGACTAGGACTTCTTGTAAGGAGCGATAGCTCCGAGCTTGTTGTTCAAAAATTGATATTTTTTCAGAATCTTTGTTACCTAAGTCTGTCCGTATAGATTCCCAAATTTCGATAGCAGCAAGTAGGTTTTTCTCTGCTTCAACAAGCTTACCTAATTTGAGAAAAGAAATACCTAAATTGTTTAAAGATATTCCTTGAACTTCGCGGTCTTTTTGTTTCTGACTGAGCTGCAAGCTTTGGGTGTAAAACTCAATCGCCCGATCGTAATCTCCCGAAGCAATGTAAGCATTACCCAAACTCGCAAAAATACCCCCCTTATGGACACGGTTTTGAGTTTGCCGCTCAATAGCTAACGACTGTTCATAGAATTTAATTGCTTGGTTATAGTCTCCCAAGGCAAGAGAAACATCACCTAAGCCTCCCAAAGCCAAAGCCTCACCTTGGAGATCTTTTATTTCCTGAGCAATGGTCAAGAACTGCCTATAGGACTCAAGCGCTTGCTTATTATCACCCAAGGCCAAGTAAGCTGCTCCCAGATTTCCTAATGCTGTACTTTCTCCCTGGCGATCTTTGAGTTCCCGTGAGATAACCAATTGCTGCTGTAAATACTTAATCGCTTCATTATAATCTCCTATGTTGTTGTATAAACGACCTAAATTTCCTAAAGCTGATACCTGTCCTTTACGGTACTTAATTTGCCGTGCTAAAGCCAAACTTTGCTGATAGTAATCAATCGCTTTGCCATAATCCCCTTGGGAGCTGTAAAATATACCGAGATTAGTAAGTGCTGCCATCTCACTGCTGGGGCTTTGGATTGAGCGTGCAAGCTGCAACTGTTGCTGATAGTAACCAATCGCTTTACTGTAATCTCCAAGTTCAAAGTAAGGTAATCCCAAATTTCCTAAAATTGCCGTTTCATCTTGTGGAGAGCGGATGTTTCTCGCTATAATTAAACCCCGCTCATAGTATTCAATTGCTTTCCTGTAGTTGTCCAAAGCATAATTGACCTGTCCTAGCCCAATGAGAGCGATCATTTCCTGTTTAGGATTGGAGATTGCTTGTGCGATCGCCAACTGTTGCTGATAAAACTCTCC
>NZ_JACJUP010000109.1:0-10137 GCF_014748295.1 Planktothrix sp. FACHB-1355
ATCAAGCACAAAACGCTTGGTTAAGTGCGGAACCGCTCTTGTATGCGGCTTGGAGACAGGCGACCACGAAAATTAACTTGCGATTAGGAGGACAAGTTCCTTCTTCCTTTGGGAAATTCCCAGAGTCAGAGCGAGTCGCAGCGAAAGTTCAAAATGCCAACACTAAGAACTTGGATGTTGTACCAATTTGGGAGAGCCAAGTGGAGGTTTCATCGCATTTTGAACCCCCGTCCCTTTAGGGCTGGGGTGGCTTCAGGGAGATGTTCAAACGCCCGATCGAGTTGGGCAATTTATCCGTTCTTGGTTTAAGAGCGATCCAGGATTGGGCGATCGTCTGCGTTCCGAATTAGATCGATCGGGAAGAGAGCGCATTAAAGATGCAGTCAAAAATCCTCTGCGGTTAGCGCTTTTGTGTCGCACTTGGGCTAGACAGCAAGGAGAATTACCGAATACAAAAGCAGGGCTTTATCAGCAATTCATCGAAGCGCTTTATGATTGGAAGCGAGATAGATTTCCCACCAATTCAAATCAACGACATAAGCTGAATAAGGCACTGGGAGAATTGGCTTTGAAGGCAATATCTGAAGAAACAAGTAAATTTCGTCTGCGACATCGCTTTGTCTGTCAAGTGTTGGGCGAACCAGATGAAGAATTATTTGATTTAGCGCTTCAGTTGGGATTTTTGAATCAAGTGGGAGTGGCAGCAGAAACAGAAAATAAGGGTGAGAAAGTTTATGCTTTTTACCATCCAACATTCCAAGAGTATTTCGCAGCTTTGGCGGTTGAGGATTGGCACTATTTTATAAATCACGTACCGCATAATCCCAGCCAAGGTAATTATCGAACTTTTGAGCCACAGTGGAAGCAAGTGATTTTACTGTGGCTGGGGCGCGAAAATGTGCCGAAAGAGCAAAAGGAAAAGTTGATCGAGGCGTTAGTGGGATTTAAGGATGGATGCGGAATTGAGAATTTTTATGGCGTTAGAGCTTATTTTTTAGCCGCAGCAGGCATTGCAGAGTTCAGGGAATGTAGCTTGGGCGATCGAATCGTAACGCAGCTAGTTAAGTGGGCGTTTGGGGTCAATAAAATTGAAAAGCAAGAAAGGTGGCCATTTACCTTTGGCGGTGCCAATATTATTGTTGAAGATCCACTTAAAGAGGTGGCTAGAGCAGCTTTGCAAGAGACCGATCGAAGCCGAACGATCGCAGATCTGCTCAACTCGATCGACACAACTGAGCATAAGCCAACCGTTTGGCAAGCTGCAAGGCTCTTGGGACAAATCGAGCCTGGAAACAAGTATGCGATCGCTGTCCTCATTAAGTTGCTTAACACCAGTCAGGATAAGTCTACCAGTTATAAAACAGGGCAGATATTGACGCAAATTGCTGTAGGCAACGCTGATGCTTGTGCTGCTCTGATTCACCGAGTAGAAACCAGTCAGGAAGAGTCCAACCGTTTTCATTTTGCGCGGCACTTGGGGCAAATCGATCCGGGGAACAAGTTTGCGATCGCAACTTTGGTCGATTTGTTGCACAACAGTCAGGATGAATTTCTGCGTTGGCAAGGTGCCAGAGGTTTGGGGCAAATCGATCCGGGGAACAAGTATGCAATCGCCGCACTGATCGATCTGATGCAAACCAGTCAATCTGAGAACATTCGTGCCATTTCTGCTTGGAAGTTGGGGCAAATAGATCCGGGGAACTCCGATGCGATCGCAGAACTGATCGATTTGTTGCACACCAGTTCGGATGACTACATTCGTTGGCAAGCGGCAGAAAGCTTGGGGGAAATTGGCACGGGGAATCCTGATGCGATCGCTGCTCTAATTGAACTAACTTATACTACTGGAGCCAGGGAGATACATTATAGAGCGGCCTACGGGCTTGGCCAAATCGGAATTGGTAGCCCACAGGCTCGCGCTGCCCTCATTCACCTGTTGCATACTACTAAGGATGAGTCGATCCGCTGTCAAGCAGCTGAAAGCTTAGAGAAAATCGATTCTGGCAATAGGGATGCGATCGAAGCCCTGACCGAGCTGCTACACAGTCAAAATGAATCTATTATTGGGAATGCAGCGCAAAGATTAGCCAAAATCGATCCTGGCAATGCGGATGCCCAAAATGCCCTAACCAATCTACTGCTCACAAGTCAGAGAACTGAAGTCCCAAACCAAGCTGCCGATTGCTTGAAAGCTTTTCTTGACAATAAACGCTTTCCCATAATAGTCTCCAGCTTAAAGGATTATTTGCAAAATCAGAGCGATTTTCGCTACGCAGCTTGTTATAAAGTTCTGTGGCATTGCGCTCAAAATATGACTTATCAGGCTTTTTATCAAGCTTGGCACAACCAGCCGACTTCGACTCATCCAGAAGTTCCAGAAACTACTGGTGTTGGTTCCAACTTTATCACTCAAAACCTCAATCTGGCTGAATTACCCAGTCTGCTGGCAGCTGCAATTGCTAAGGATTCACATCTCAAAGATAATGTCAAGCTGATTTGTATCGATGTCAGCAAATTTATCGATTTGGATAATCCGGCTGCCGAAATTTATATCGAAATGGTTGAGCAAGGTTGTCGGGAACGTCAGCAGGGAGAACCGACGACGATGCAGGCGCTGAAAATTTATTGGAAACTATTGAAAAGCGATCGCAAAATTATTTTGGTGTTCTACGAAAAATCTACAGGAAGTCAACCGCAGGGATTTTCGCACTCTTTCCTGACTGCATTGGGTAAATTTGATGGGGCGATTGGTGTTGTAACCTCTCCCCCAACCCCTCTCCTACAAGGAGAGGCGAGTAAAAGTGGATCGACTTTCTCTTTGCAAGGGGAAGGATTTGGGGGTTGGGGATGTTTGCAATTCTTTTCTCCGAATCAGCCGAAGTTGGTGGAAAATATGGTGGGATGGATAAGAGCGATCGCACTGGAAAATTGCTGAAAATAATAGCAACTGCTTTCGTCAGTTAAAACGTTATTAATTTCTCAAACCCTTGATTCTAGACTCTTCTTACCCTAGTCCCTAGCCCCTAGTCCCTAGCCCCTATCCTGCATAGCGACAACATCGTGAAAGTGAGAGTAGTCGATCGCACGTCGTCCATCAGGCGTCCTGGAAAAGACATCGACAAAACGCATATTCCATAGGATATGCTCTGCCGCATAATAATGACGGGCGTGAATAGTTTGGGCAACCGTTTCGTCAAGCCCGGTTAGCATAACTATAAACTCAATGTTATCCTCTGCTAGTGATTTAGGTGTCGCGCCAAACAAAGGACTGGTCTCGTTAATTTGGTGCATCACCGTCCAAGTCAGCGCAAATGTGGGGGATTCGCTGCGAACGAGTTTGAGGTCGTGGAAGCGGCGCATATGTTGTCCTTCTAAAGTCACTTCATCGCGCATTAAACTCACCCGCACTTGGGCTTCCAAAATCTGGTTGTGGCGTTCGTTAGCAGTGCGGAACATCAGCGTCGGTACGCCGTTATGAGGAGCAATTACAGCGTTGCGACTGAATAAAACCCTAGCAGTGGGTTGAGAAAAGCGGGCGAACATTAGCCCCGTACCCATAGACAGGGCCATCAAACCGATCAAAGCTTCGATCGCCACTACAAAATTTGCGTAATCGGTTTTCGGATACATTGCCCCGTAGCCGATCGAAGCCATCGTCTGAACGCTAAAAAAGAAGGCATCCAGAAATGAGCCAGTCCGGGCGTTTGCAATGCAATCTCCTCCTGCCAAATATGCTAAGGCAAACAGTCCGTTAGCGGCGCAATAAAACAGTACAATTACTGCGAGGAATTTCGGCCAGGAA
The DNA here is from genome assembly GCF_014748295.1 of Planktothrix sp. FACHB-1355. Classification (NCBI taxonomy): domain Bacteria; kingdom Bacillati; phylum Cyanobacteriota; class Cyanophyceae; order Oscillatoriales; family Microcoleaceae; genus Planktothrix; species Planktothrix sp. FACHB-1355. The sequence goes on from NZ_JACJUP010000109.1 coordinate 3,803, forward strand.
AGGGTGAGCAACCAATGGTATGAATCGCGCCAATGGGAGTGGGATGAGCCTTTACGGATAACATTGAAGCGGCGGTCGTGGGAGCCTTGTGAAGACATATACAGGTTCGCAATGCGCGGCAATTTGAGGCGGTGGCGGTCTTTTTTCATTGGCTGTCGCTCAGGCTCAAAATTTTACTGATTTATATTATATTTTTGCCATGCTTGCCAGAATACATAAATTGATAGAATCGCCAGCAGAGCGCGAAAAGCTAAACTGACGATTCGATCGGGCAATTTGGGTAGAAAGCGCGTACTAATCTGAGATCCTAAGAAGCCACCAAATCCCAAAATCAGTCCTTCTAAAAGTAAGACATTGCCTTTTAAGAAGTGACCGACACAAGCTGACATACCTGTAATTACTACGACACCTAAACTTGTCTGAACGGCAGCTTTGATAGGTTCTGCTAAGAGTAGCATTTGTAGGGGCACCATAATCACCCCGCCACCAACGCCAAACAAACCAGCCAGTATGCCTGCTGCACCCCCAGTGGCAATTCTAGCAATACTTTTAGCGATCGGGGACTGAGTATGCTCCCGATCTCCCACAGGCTGTCTGGCACTCAGACGCTGACGCAGATCGACTAAGTAGATGTTCAAGAGTAACAGTAGTGCAAATGATACTAGCAGAAAAGAGGGGCGAATGCGGCTGGCTATCCAAACGCCGATTTGTGCTGTCACTACAGCGGGAAATCCGATCGCCAACACCCTTTGCCAGCTGAAAAAACCCATGCGCCAGTTCTGTATGCTGCCAGAAATAGCTGTAATTAAAATCGACAGGCTGCTAGTGCCAACGGCTTGCACGGGTGTATAATTAAATGCAACCAAAAAGGGTACAAGTACCGTACCGCCGCCAATGCCCAAAAATCCCGCTAAAATTCCCGCAAATAAGCCAGCGGCAGCTAAAATCAACAAACTTGTAGGTTTCATCTGAATTTAGAATTTAGATTTTCCTTTAAATTTAAAATCTAAAATCTAAAATTTGCAATTATCAAATGTTGGTGGCCGTATTTTCCGCAGTTGCATTCAAAAAAACCGCCTCTACCACCCTAAACCTTGCAAATAGCTTTATTCTTCTTGTTCGACTGCGCCAAGAGCAATTAGTGTGGTTTTTTGAGCTTCAGTTAAGCCGGTAACGCCAGTAATATTCATTCCTTCGTAGGGTCTTTCCGGTATCAGGGTATTCAGGCAATTACCTGTGTTCGCATCCCAAAGCTTAATAGTGCCATCTTCGCTGCCGCTGGCTACAATTTTACCATCCCGACTGAAGGCGACCGATCGCACTTTTCGCTGGTGTCCTTTTAAGGTTTTTACGTTCTTGCAATTATCGAAATTACCGACATCCCACAATTTTACGGTATTATTGCAACCACCACTGGCGAGAGTTTGACCGTCGGGACTCCAGGCGATCGCTTCTACTCCTTGCTCGTGTGCATCCAAACTGGTTAAGCGCTGACAGTTGTTGAGATCGGAAATATCCCAGATCTTTATAGTTGTGTCTTCGCTACAACTTGCCAGAATTGGACGCGAGTTATCCGTCTGAGGACGGAAAGCGATTGACCAAACTCCCTTATGATGACCGACTTCCCCTCGCAAAGTGGCGACGTGCTGACAGTTTTCGATGTTGGAAATATCCCAGAGTTTTACTGCTGAATCTTCTCCGCCGCTGGCGAGAATTTTACCATCGGGACTGAAAGCTACTTCCCAACTCCAAAGTTCGTGTTCTTGATTTTGTTCTTCCCGATCCGATTGCAAATCAATAGTTTGCAAACATTCACCAGTGCGGGGATTCCATAATTTTACCGTTCCATCACCGCTACCGCTAGCCAAAATGTTACCATCTGGGCTGAAGGCAACTGACAAGACCCAAAGGTGATGTTCTGTAAAAGTATTCAAACATTTACCGGTGCTGACATCCCATACTTTCACGGTAAAATCAGCGCTGCTACTGGCGAGAGTTTTACCATCGGAACTGAAGGTGACTGACTGGATCAAATTTTTGTGTCCCTGCAAGGTTTTGACACATTTACCTGTTTTAATATCCCACAATCTGATGATATAATCGGTGCTACCGCTGGCGAGAGTTTCACCATCGGGACTGAAGGTGACTGACTGTATCCAATTGCTGTATCCCTGTGCGGTATTCAAACATTCACCTGTGCGAGTATCCCAGAGTTTTAAGGTACGATCGTCCGCAGCACTTATTAAGGTCTTACCCAAAGGATGGAAGACGAGTGACCAGATGCAGCTTTTGTGTCCCTGCAAGGTATTTAAACATTGACCTGTGCTGACATCCCACACTTTTACGGTAGTATCGGCACCGCCGCTGGCAACTATTTTACTATCGGGACTGAAGGCAACCGCTCGAATTATATCTCTATGTCCCTGCTGTCCCGTTAAAGTGTATTGGCATTTACCTGTGCTGGTATCCCAGAGTTTTACTGTGCGATCGAAACTGCCACTGGCGATTGTTTTACCGTCGGGACTGAAGGCAACTGACAAAACGAAAAGTCTGTGTCCTGTCAAAGTTTTGAGGCATTCACCACTATTAATATCCCATAACTTTAGGGTTGTATCGTCGCTGCCGCTTACTAAAGTTTGACCGTCGGGACTGTAGGCAATTGACCAGATCCCTTTATTGTGTCCCTGCAAAGTTTTTAGGCATTTATTTGTAGATATATCCCACAATTTAACTGTGGTATCGACGCTGCCGCTTGCCAGAGTTTGACCGTCGGGACTGAAGGCAACCGATCGGATCCAATTCCTATGTTCTCCCTCTTGATTCAGAGTTAAACTTTGTTGAATATTATCCAGATCGGAAATATCCCATAATTTAATTGTTTGGTCGGCACTGGCGCTAGCTAGAGTTTTGCCATCCGGACTGAAAGCAACTGAAAATACCCAATCTGCGTGTGCGTGATGGCTGAAAATTAGTTGACCGCTGGCAACTTGCCACAGGCGAATTTCACCATCCACATCGCCACTAGCTAAAAGTTTTCCATCCCGCGTTATTGCCACGGACATAATAATGCCGAAGGTTTGAATAAAAACGGATTTAGCTATATTCGCACCTGCTAAATTCACTCGCCTTACATTTACGCCTTGCAGGTATGCTTGCCATATTGCTAACTTAGAAAAGTCATAACCGCTTAAATCGGCTTTCATTTGAATAAGTAAATTCAGGACGTTTCCGGCTGCGTATCCCAGTTCTAGTTGCGGAGTTTTCTGCATTTCTGAGAGCAGTTGAATTAAATGTCCTTCCAGGCTTTTGCCCTTTATATACTCCTGTAACCTTTGCTTAAGTGGATTTACTATAAAGCGCAATTGGGCATCTCTAATACAATCTTTACTTAACGCTTTATAAATTGATATATTATTAAATAATTCTATTTTTAGCGTTTCTATTTCTTCGTGAATTGCCTCGATTAATTGGTCGGTGACATATTCCATAACTACAGGCTGTAGCGTAAACCACGATGCGCTTGCCTCGATTAAGGCTCGCTGTCTCAGAGAGGTTAAAGCATTCGGCAGTTCTCTTTTCGATTCTAATGATATAATGTCTTCGCGCAGTTCGGAGAAAGAAACAAGCTCGCGATTAATTGCCAACCAATACATAATCTCTTTTTCTGCATCTGACAAGCGACTGAATTGACGTTCTAATAGGTCGCGCATATCATCAAAAACCCCTGTTCCTTGTTCTAAAAATTTCAAAAATTGACAAACTTTAGCATCAAATACATCTCGAATTGCACCCGCCACCATCTTCAAGGCTAGTGGGTTGCCTGTGTAATATTTAATTAAGTCGCTCCATTCATTTTCCGAACCAGAAAATGAACCGATCGCCTTAATTAGTTCTTGTGCTTCTTGAACTTTTAAACCTGGCAGAGATAAGGAGCGAACCGGTAGTTTTTCTCCTTCCAATCTAAAGATTTCTCTAGGTTTTTCCCGACTGGTCAGCACTAAGCAACTGTGATGGCGTTCTTCTCCCAACCGTCGCAAAAGATCGCCGTAGTCCTGAAATCCTTCTCGATAGTGTCCGGCGCGATCGCCATCGCGCAGTACGGTCTCGAAATTGTCCAGTACTAATAGACAGCGATGTTGGCGTAAATAATGAATCAGCCTAGATATCTTACCATCTACGGTGTCGGGTAATTCGGTTTCCTCTTGGTGGGAAAGGAATTCGATCGCATCTGTCAGGATATCTTCTAGTTTAGGAGCATTGCGGAGACTTCGCCAGATCGTAAATTCAAATTTATCCTGAATCTGTTCTGCCAACTTTACAGATAGGGAAGTTTTACCGATTCCCCCCATACCGAGTAGCAACACCAGACGACAGTGTTCTTTTACTATCCATTGTTCCAGGGTAGCCAGTTCTTCCGTGCGACCGTAGAAAACGGAGACATCCGGCGCTTCTCCCCAATTCTGGTAATGCTTGATATCTCTATGAGATAACCCCTCAGACCCCTCTTCCCTAGTAGGTGAGGGGGGAGTTATAATGCTTCGCTCTCTTTGTAGGAGAGGGATTGGGGGAGAGGTAGCTTCTTCTATGGGGCTTTGCAGCGATCGGCGACGCAAAACTGACTTAAAGTTACTTTTAGTTACTTCCTCCCCGAAAGCTTGAGTAAGGAATTTCCATAACTTAGCACCAACATTCTTGATATGTTCCGGATCGTAGCCGAGTTCCTTTGCCATATCTGAATAAGTCTCTCCTTCCCAGGAGCGGCGAAGTATCTGCTCTTGAACATCATTGAGCTTTTCTGACTTCAGAACTCGATCTACGATAACTAGACCTTCGGCAACATTCATTTTATTAATAGAGATTTCAACGATTTTTATAATATTAACTTACTTTTTCTGACTGCGCTCGCCTTTTTGGGTGAGTTTAACCCATTGGTTCTCGAACAAAAGCTTGTGACTATTTACTACTTTTTCTCACTGCACACCAGAAAGAACGAAGTTAGATTTAATTCATGAAGCAAACGAGTTGGTCGAAATGAAATGAACGCTATCAACCAACCAATCTTATCAGAAACAAAAGCCAAAAGCATCTTTGCCAGCAAAACTTTCTGGGCAGCAGCATTAACAGCGGTAGCGGCAATTGCGCCGATTGTTGGTGAGGCAGTCAAAGAAAAGAAAATCACGGTCGATCGCACTGTAAATATCGTGATTATTTTGGCTACGACTGGTGCAACTCTAGCCGGACGGGTGCAAGCTGAAAATTCAGTTTATACACCGAACTGGTTACCCGGCCCAAACAAGTCTGATTTGGAAACTAGCAACTCTTGATATTTAACGAGGTTTGTATGCAACTGCGCGATATTATTGCCAACACAAAGACTATCTCTTTAGAAACTTTAGCCCAAGACACTGCACTTGCCGAAGAAGTCCAAATTAACCTGTTTCGTTTCGGTTTGCTCGATCCACCAGTTGACGGTAAGTTTGGTTTCTTTTCCACACAAGCCCTGAAATACTTGCAATCTATTCTCAAGATTCAAGAGTCAGGATTGGGGCCACAAACTAGCAAAGCGCTGCTGGAAGTTAAGGAAGCAATTCCGCTGAACTTGAGCAACGATTTAGCCAGCCGGATTATCAAGTATATGCGTTCAAAGGCATACTTTGTGGCGGTTGGAGAAAAGCGTTACAACATTGTTTATCTTGAAGGTGCTTCTGCTGATGGCAAACCCAATCGGGATAGTTTCAATGAATGGAACGATCGCCGGATTGTGATTGAAATAGCTACAGGAACTCCCAAAATTGTGGGTAACTGGTTAGCTACAACCGAACCCGGAAATTGGTCTACTCAACATCCCCCAAATGCTAATGGTGTCGCCCGAATTGCTTTCGGACAATACCAAGCTTGGCAAGTAGGAACGCATTACGGTAGCGGTCGCGATCCTCATGAAGCGCTGGTGCAATGTGGAACGGTGAAAGTATATCGCGATCGCAACAAAGATGGTATCCGAACTGGGGATGCGATCGATATCGGTTCTAACTTTTTTATCAACCAGCATTGGGGTTTTGATATGTCTAAAGTTGAAGGAGCTAGCGCTGGTTGCTTAGTCGGTCAATCTCGCCAAGAACATCGGGAATTTATGCGGTTGATTAAGCAAGACGTTCGCTATCAATTAAACAACAAATACGTCTTATTCACAACTATCATCCCAGGTGACGACTTAGCTAAAGCTTTCCCAGCTTCGTAGTAGCAGCAGGGTGGGCAATGCCCACCCTACTTAAGAGAAATCAGATAAATTATTCAGCCCAGAGCGGGATTAAATAAAATGAAACTCCAAGATATTT
>NZ_JACJUP010001090.1:0-2381 GCF_014748295.1 Planktothrix sp. FACHB-1355
TCCTATTTAGCGATATTCCTGCTAACAAAATTTTCCAACTGACTCCTGATGGTAAGTTAACCATCTTTAGAGAACCTAGTAATAATTCCAACGGTTTGACTAGAGACAAACAAGGCAGATTAATTGCTTGCGAACACGGTACGCGCCGAGTTACCCGCACCGAAAAAGATGGTTCAATTACCGTATTAGTCGATAAATTCCAAGGCAAAAAATTGAATAGTCCTAATGATGTTGTCGTCAAAAGTGACGGCGCGATTTATTTTACCGACCCTCCTTATGGCATCAAACCCGAACAGCAAGAACAACCAATTCAAGGAGTTTACCGCCTTACTTCTGATGGCAACGAAATTATTGTCGTAGCCGATGATTTTAATAAACCCAATGGTTTGGCATTTTCACCTGATGAAAAAAAGCTTTATATCGATGATTCAGAACGCCGACATATCCGAGTTTTCGACGTACAAGCGGATGGAACGCTGGCTAACGATCGCATTTTTTACGATATGAATATTAAGCAAGCAGGTTTACCTGATGGGATGAAAGTAGACGTGCAGGGACATATTTATTGTACCGGAGCGGGAGGCGTGTGGGTGTTCGATCGCGAAGGCAATCATCTAGGAACAATAGTTACTCCCGAACAACCAGCAAATTGTGCTTGGGGAGATCGAGATTGGCAAAGTCTTTATATCACGGCTCAAACTTCGGTCTACAAAATTAGAGTAAACATTCCCGGCATCAGCTTTGCTTAATAGTTGACGCTCCTATTCGCTGCAACCGATTTTTTATTCCCAGATAAGATAGGTATGACAACCGACGACCGTAATCAATTTTATCCTGCAAACGTTCCCTGACTCCAAAAGGAAAAAAGAATAATTTTTGCACTTTTTCGAGCGTGCTATCGGAACTATAAAAAAGCCATTGTTGCAGTTTGGATGAAAGTATTTTAATCAACCGATCGCCTTGCAATCTTCGTTCTATTTCGCTGGGAATTTTAGCATCTAAAAGTTGCTTGGCTAAGAGCAAACTCACCAACAGCATTCGTTCGCTACCTAAAGTTTTAGCTTGCTTGATAATTCGTCCCCAATCCAACTGTTGATGAGAGCGAATCAATTCAGCGATATCGCAGATTTGAGAAAGCTTTTGCTCTTGTTCCCAAGAATCTTTTGCTATTTGCAAGGCAAGAATAATCAATAAATCTTCCGTGGAAATAGTATTTACCGTTGTACCGATAATAGATATAAGCTCTAGACGTTGCCACAATTCCTCGAAATCGAGTAAAAGAGGAAAGTATTGCGGGGCGATTCTTTGATGGAGGTCTACATTAACTTTATTTTTATTATTTATCCAACTTTCTTCCCACTCAAATGTTAAATCTGGGTGGTATCCTTGAGAAATCAGTAGTTCTTTGGCTCTGGAAAAGTCCTGCGGCTGAACTAAAATATCTAAATCTCCGAACTGCCTGAGCGATAGGTTGCCATAAATGGCAGCAGTCAGGGCTGCTCCTTTGTAGGTGATGGCGGGAATTTGATGCTTTTCAAATAAATTTAGAAGTTTTAGCAATTCTTTCGTCAGGGACATATTTCGGAGCGCATTGGCGCGGTAATCGTTGCGAAGCCGATCGAAAATTGGCTGTGGCACTGCTTCCGGACAAATGCTGGAAAGATTGTGGTACAAAAGTGGCTTGGTGGCGTGTCGGGATGCTATTTCTATTAAATATTTCCAGTCAATATTTCCATTAAGTATTGTTTTGATTCGTTCCGCTATTGCACTATCTATGCTAGTTCTAGCACAACAGAGCAGAAGATCGATTTCTGGACTCGGTTTTTTAGCTTTCATTTCCTGAGTTTTTACCTTTTGAATGATTTACAAGCCTTATGAATTATAGAAACGATCGAAAATTTGAGTGGGTCACTTCCGAGCAGGAATTGCTTTTGCTGGCTGCCCTCCAGCAAGGAAAAGATGCGACTGATGCTTGGCAGCAATGGAAGACAACTGTGGATATTGAGGATATCGATCCAGAATCTTATCGGTTGCTACCATTACTGTATCGCAATTTATCTGTTCATGGTGTAGAAGATTCTGAGATGGTAAGATTGAAGGGTGTCTACCGTCGTAGATGGTATGAAAATCAACTCTTAGTTTCTAAAATTACCGAACTTCTACGTTATTTTCAAGATGCTGCGATCGAGACACTAATTCTTAAAGATGTTGCGTTGCTTTTACATTATTACCAAGATGATGGGCTTCATCCCATAGATATTTTTGATATTTTTGTGCGCTGGGCAGATGGAGATGCCGCGATCGCTTTATTGAATAAGTTGGGCTGGAAGTTAAAAGAAAAAGCGCCAGATAAAATTTTATCTAAGTTGTCTGTGATTACC
>NZ_JACJUP010001091.1:0-2377 GCF_014748295.1 Planktothrix sp. FACHB-1355
AAAGGTAAAATTGTTAAAAATTTTCCCAGGAAATAATGTAAATCTTTTTGCAATTGCAGTGACTCCAGATCGCAAAATGATTGCCTCTGGAGGAGATAATAAAATGATTAAATTATGGGATTTTCAGGGAAATTTGTTAACCAGTTTTTTCGCACATAATGAAAGGATCTGGAAGTTAGGCTTTAGTTCTGATGGTAAATTTATCGCCTCCGCCAGCGAAGATGGTACGGTAAAAATCTGGCACAAAGATGGCAAGCTAGTAAGAACACTCAGACATAATGGTGCTGTGTGGGGAATGGCTTTTAGTCCGCAAGGGAATCTAATTGTTACTGCCAGTCGAGATGATACTTTAAATTTTTGGCGATTAGACGGAAAACTCTTAAAAAGAGTATCAGGAAAAAGTAACGGTTTAACGCGAGTTACCTTTAGTCCAGATGGTAAAACAATTGCTACTGGAGGAGTTGACAATACGGTAAAATTATGGAGCATCACAGGAGAGTTACTGCATACTTTACCGGGACATGAAGGTATGGTAATTAGTCTGGATTTTACTGCGGATGGTAATTTTTTGGTTTCTGGCGGAGATGATGGCTTGATTATTATTTGGGATTTAAAGCAAATTCGTACTCTCAATAACCTCGATTATGCTTGTAATTGGGTAAGAGATTATTTACGAACAAATGTGGGAGTAGAGGAGAGCGATCGTCATTTGTGCGATCGCATAGCCAAACCATAGACTTACACGAATGATTGCAAGAGGGTTTTCATAGTAATTCCCCAATATCCGTAAATTTTTCGATTAGTTTTAAGGCATTTTATCCAAATACTGCTTGTAGCCTATTTCATCTAGTTGCGCTTGTTTTTGTAATACCGATTCTGCTAGACTTTGACGATATTGCTGAACTTTTTCTAGCAATTCTGACTGATGGCTAGCTAAGATTTGTACTGCTAAAAGTCCCGCGTTTTTGGCGTTACCGATCGCAACTGTTGCGACGGGAATTCCGGCTGGCATTTGTACGATCGAATATAGGGAATCCACACCTTGCAAGTGGCGACTGGCGACAGGTACGCCAATCACGGGTAAGGGTGTCAGGGAAGCAACCATACCGGGTAGGTGTGCCGCACCGCCCGCACCGGCGATAATCACTTTGATGCCTCGCTGGTGAGCGCTTTTGGCGTATTCTACCATGCGATCGGGCGTGCGGTGGGCAGAGACGATCGCGACTTCGCAGGGGACACCGAATTCTTCGCAAACTGCGATCGCTGCCTGCATGGTGGGCAAATCGGAATCGCTACCCATAATAATACCTACTAATGGTTGAGTCATTTGTTAGTTGTCAGTTGTTAGTTGTCAGTTGTTCGGAAAACTTTGGTTTGATAAACATATATAACTATATCAGCTTTTTATATTTATATTTTAGACATCGATCGACTTTAATAAATTTACAAAAACATACGATATATACATAAATTTTAGCCATTTTTTTGGCAAATTGGGTTTCTCACAGCGCGATCGCATCCCATTCGTGATAAATTGAAGATCGGAAATAATCACAGCAGTACAAAAGTAGCCGATCTCAGCCCCGATGGATATTATCAACGCTAGAGTACCCGAATATAAAGCTTTACAACAAATATCAATTGATGCGGACGGCATCATTCAAGAAATTTCGCCCATGTACCTTGTTGGCAAACCGTCACCGGATAAGCAAGTTATCGACGTAGCGGGCGAGTGGGTTTCGCTGGGTGGTGTCGATTTGCAAATAAATGGGGCGCTAGGCTTGGCATTTCCAGATTTGAATGCAGATAATCAGGACAAATTGCCAGAAATTTGTCAATTTCTCTGGGAGCGGGGCGTTGACGCTTTTTTGCCTACCCTTGTGACAACTTCAGTAGAAAACATTCAGCGAAGTTTATCTATTTTTGCCGATTTTGTGATAAGGCAACCCCAAAATAAACCTACAGCTAAAATTTTGGGAGTACACTTGGAAGGGCCATTTTTGAATCCTGAAAAACGAGGGGCGCATCCAGCCGAGTACTTATTGCCGCTGACAATTGATAATGTAAAACAAGTTTTGGGAGATTACGCAGATATAGTCAAAGTAATCACTCTCGCACCAGAATTAGATGCAACCGCAGAAGTAATTCCATATTTGCTTTCCTGGGGAATTACTGTTAGTTTAGGGCATTCGCAAGCTACATCTACCCAAGCGGAACAGGCATTTAAATTAGGCGCTACGATGGTGACTCATGCCTTTAATGCTATGCCCAGTTTACATCATCGCGAACCAGGTTTGTTGGGATCTGCGATCGCCAATCCGAATGTTATGTGTGGTTTGATCGGTGATGGACAGCACGTCGATCCTACGATGATGAA